>CAZWMZ010000035.1:0-4816 GCA_964634965.1 uncultured Nitratifractor sp.
GGATCAAATCCCGCCTCGAAAAAGAGATGTCCCTGCTCAAAATGGAGGCGCGGTGCGTCGACGGCCTGCTGGATCGGCTGGCCAAAGGCCACGTAGCGCTCGACGACCTGCGTGATGGCACTGCGAATGCGATTGGATCCGGCGCTGCCGAGGATGAGCAGTGGATGGTTCTTTTGGAGTACCATGGTCGGTGCCATCATACTGGGGAGTCGTACGCCAGGTGGCCAGGCAAAAAAGCCGTGCGGGTTGAGATCCTCTTCGCCAAGCATGTTGTTAAGA
The DNA here is from genome assembly GCA_964634965.1 of uncultured Nitratifractor sp. Classification (GTDB taxonomy): domain Bacteria; phylum Campylobacterota; class Campylobacteria; order Campylobacterales; family Sulfurovaceae; genus S017-3. Next base: position 280 of record CAZWMZ010000035.1, read on the forward strand.
TGAATCCCTGTACCCGGTACGATGCGGCCGCTTCCCTCGCCGTTGGTCGAGGTGACCGATGCGGCATTGCCCTGCGCGTCGATGACACTGATGTGCGTGGTGTTGCCCCAGCGATTGATGCGCTGCTGGTGCGAGAGCAGATAGCTCGCCAGTTGCACGGGATCGTCCAGGATCGCTTCGAGATCGTCCTGGTGCAGATGCGGATCGATCGCCTCGCGACGAAAATCGGCAGCAGTGGCCATCGTCTCGATGAGCGTGCGCAGGTAGGCAGGATCGTCAAAAGTGTCAGCAGGATCGGTCTGCGCCAGCAGCTGGAGTGCAAACGCGATCAGAATACCGCCGGCAGAGGGGGGTGGATTGGTCACGAGCGTGTGGCCACGGTAGGGCAGGCGTACGGGTCGGCGCAGATGCACGGTGTAGGCCTCCATCTCTTCGCGTCGCAAGATACCGCCATGCGCTCGCAGATGTGCGTCGATGTGTGCGGCGATCTCGCCGCGATAAAATGGATCAGCCCCCTCGCGCCCAAAGATCTCGAGAAAGTCGGCATAGTCCGGGTTGCGCCACGGACGATGCGTATCGATGAGCGAACCTGCAGGCGCAAAGAGCTCGCGCACCTCGTCGGTGGCTTCGAGAATGGGCGAGACCAGCTGAACCAGATCGGCCTGCGCGGATGCGAGGGTCAGGCCTTCGCGAGCGTAGCGGCGCGCCGGACGCACGATCCGATTGCGCGGCAGTGAGCCCAGATCGTGATGAATGCGGTCGATGCCGGCGACCATACCGGGTACAGCGACAGAAGCAGCGCCGATGTGAAAGATCTGGGTCGTATCGCCAAAATCGACCTCGATGGGATAAAAATCGACCCGCTCCAGTCGTCGAGGCGGCACATCGACAAAAAAGTCATAGACCAGCGCCTCTTTGCCAGCGGGTGCCGCCAGCATAAATCCGCCTCCTCCCATGCTGGAGAGGATCGGTTCGCTTATCGGAGCGGTCAGCATCGCCGCCAGTGCAGCATCGAAGGCATTGCCTCCTTCGCGCAGGATCTCAGCTCCGGCTCGGGCTGTGTGCGGATCGCCCGCGGCGATGATCCCTCTCATCGGATCACCTCGGCATCGATCACGGCACTCCATTCGCCGGTTTGACGATAGATGTTTCGCTGTTTTTGAGCGATGGTTTGCTGCTCGGACAATGTCATCAGGTCGTGCGCTGCATGCGGTTCGCCGAGCGCATGAAAGATCCCCTCGCGCTCCAGCAGGGCGATCCATGCCCGAATCGCCTCGCGGATTGTTCCGGTTCCTTCGTGGCCGATAAATGCCCCTTCCAGGCCATGGCGAATCGCATTCCACTTGTTTTGACGACTGATTTGGCACGGTTCACGTGTCTGGGGATGGTTGGCGCTGTAGCGTACCAGCGCTTGATAAAAGAGCACAAGCAGTCGCAGCCGCTCAGGCTCAAAAAATGCATCGCTCACGCGCAGTTCGATGGTACCCAGCATCTGGTGAATCCGTACATCCCACCAGACATCTTTGATGCTTTCGATGGTGCCGCTGGTCCGTAGCCGATCAATCAGAGCACAGTAACGACCGTATGTCGCAAAATACTCCGGGATACCCGCGCGAGGCAGCCGCTCAAAGATTTTGCTTCGATACGACTGGAGACCGGTGTCCTCGCCCAGCGCAAAGGGTGAGTTGGCCGAGAGCGCCAAAAAGAGTGGTAAAGCATGAATGGATGTGTTGTACGCGTTGATCGCAGCGGCGGCATCGGGCAGAGCAACATGAATGTGCAGACCGCTGATGAGAAAGTTGTCCAGAACGATTTGCAGCTCCTCGGCAAGGCGATCGTAGCGCGGATCGGGGAAGCGAACGTTGTCCGCTTTGTGCTCAAACGGATGCGTTGCAAGTGCCGCCAGAGCGATCCCTTTCTCCTGGCCGATGTGTCCCAGTGTATGCAGTGTCTGAGCTATAAAATCGGCCGCCTCCTGTGCGTGGGTGCAGATGGGTGTTACGATTTCGACCATCGACTGAAGCAGCTCTTTGTGTACATGCGGTCGCAACTGCGCAGGCAGGTGTTCGAACAGATAGGTGGAGCGGTTGGCCGGAGCGAAGGTGTGTGCGTCGATCAGACGCACCTCAAGTTCGACCCCCAGTGTCCACGGAGTTTCTGGATGGAAAATGGACGGATCGTAGCTGGACATAGCGGACTCCTTAGGATCAATTATACTTGATGCAACCTCGCAAGCCCCTGATGAAAGGAGCCTTAATTCCCTCTTTAGATACCCTGTGGTATAATCGCGCTCCTGATTTCGAGTGCTGATGAGTGTTTTGAGCTACGAAGCAGTTGTCAGTACTTTTGATTATTATTACGCAAGGAAACAGAATGACCGTGATTCGTATGACCCGTATGGGACGCAAAAAAAAGCCTTTTTACCGCATCGTCGTTACTGACAGTCGCAAGCGCCGTGACGGCGGCTGGATTGAGAGTATCGGCTACTACAACCCTGTCAGCGCCGACAAGGAGCTCAAGCTCGACCAGGAGCGCCTCAACTACTGGTTGAGTGTCGGTGCTCAGATGAGCCCTGCTGTCAAGCGTCTCGCTGCTCAGTAACGCGTACCGGACCGCAACGCAATGGTACAGGAATTTATCCTCAGTTATGCCCGCATGATCGCCACCCATCCGGAGGCATTGCGGATCGAAACCGAGCCGATGGATGCGTACGGCGATGAGATCACTCTCTATGCCGATCCGAGCGATGTCGGCAAGCTCATCGGCAAAGAGGGGCGTATGATTAACGCCATCAAAACTGTCATCTCCGGTTGCAAAGCCAAAGGGGGCAAGAGTTACCGGGTCAACGTCAAGCCCGCCCACTGATTTTCGCATGGATCGCGATCGTTTTCCCATCGCTCGTATCGGACGAACGGTTGGGTTGCGCGGCGATCTCAAGCTTCATCTTCTGACCGATTTTCCCGACCAGTTTCAACCCGGCAGGACTTTTGAGAGCGATCGAGGCTTCCTTGAGATCGCTGCATACAACCCGGCACGTGCTCTTGTGCGTTTTGTCGGATACGATACTCCCGAACAGGCACGCACCCTGACCCATACCCAGCTCTACACTACGACACAGGCGACCCGCGAAACGATCACGCTCGCAGCGGGGGAGTATTTTTGGTTTGATCTGATTGGATGCCGCGTCGTCGAGTCTGAAACGACGCTGGGTGTGGTCGAAGCGATCGATCGGATGCCCGGTGGAGATTATCTGAGCATCCGTACTGATGCGGCACTTGTTGATATGGGATGCTCCGCCGCGTTTTTGGTGCCGTATGTTCCTCGCTATGTCCGCAGTGTCGATCTCGAGGCTCGACAGATCGAGACGGTGGATGCGCGCGATTTGCTGGAGGCGAGCTGATGCATTTTTCTTTTGTAACTCTTTTTCCTGAGCTGATCGAGGGGTACTTTCGCGCCTCGATTTTGCGGCGGGCAATCGATGCGGGAGGGATCGAGATCGATTATGTCAATCCACGTGACTTTTCGACCCATCGTCACAAAAAAGTGGACGAACCGATGATCGGGGGCGGGGCAGGGATGCTGATGACGCCTCAACCGCTGGACGATGCCCTGCGAACGGTTCGCTCCGATTCGCCCCAGGCGCGTGTTGTCTTTCTCTCGCCGGTCGGCAAGCCCTTTCGTCAAAACGACGCCAAACGTCTCGCGGCGGCGTACGAGCATATTGTCCTGGTTGCAGGACGATACGAAGGGATGGATGAGCGGATTGTCGAGCTGCATGCTGACGAGATCTTCAGCACCGGCGATGCGATTCTTACTGGTGGTGAACTGCCGGCGATGATGGTATGCGATGCGGTCAGTCGTAACGTTCCGGGGGTGCTGGGCAACAGCGATTCTCTTGAACATGAGAGTTTTGAGCAACCCCTGCTGGAGGCTCCAGCGTTTACCAAACCTGACCGCTTCAGGGGGCGTGGAATCGTTTCAGAGTTCCTAAAGGGAAATCACAGTAAAATCGCACACTTAAAAGAGCAGCTGGCTCGTTGCAAAACCCAGTATTTTCGTCCGGATCTGTACCGGAAATTCAAAGGCAAACTATGAGAAACAAATACATCGAGAGCTTTGAAAAAGCCCAAATCGAATCGAAAAACATTCCCGAGTTTCGTGCCGGCGACACCGTACGCGTTGCCGTCCGCATCAAAGAGGGAAACAAAGAGCGGATTCAAAACTTCGAAGGCGTCTGTATCGCCATCCGCGGCGAAGGTGCCGGTCGTACCTTTAACGTCCGCAAGATCGGTGCAAACAGTGTCGGTGTTGAGCGGGTATTTCCCCTCTATTCCGACAGCATCGAGAGCATCGAAGTCGTCCGCCGTGGACGCGTCCGCCGTGCGAAGCTCTACTACCTGCGCGATCGCAAGGGGAAGGCTGCCAGAATCAAAGAACTCCGTCGCAAATAGTGCTTTTGCGCTATTTCACCGCATCTTCGGCCGAATGGGCATTGCCCCGTTCGGTCACTTACTTTTTGTAAGCTCTCTCACTCCAC
>CAZWMZ010000036.1:0-3199 GCA_964634965.1 uncultured Nitratifractor sp.
CACGGGTACGATGCCGTGCAGCAGTGGTGTTTGGCGGGGATAGTCGGACGGGAGGCGGAGTTGTTCCCAAAAGCTCACAACACTACATCGTCATCGCGCCCAGCGGCTTCGCGTACGACCACCATCGCACCTGCGGATCCAACGCAAATGTCGCACGACTCCTTTGAGCATGAGCATGGCGTAGAGACAAAGAGCTCGCTTTCGGGGTCGGGGTTGCCTGGCTCGATGCCAGCTGCGCAGGTTTATGCCCGTGCGCACGGCATGATCGTCGAGTACGCCAAAGCCAACCGAAGTGGCCGCAGCATCGATGTTGCAGAGTTGCTGTCTGCGGCGCAATAATGTCGTGGGATTTGGGTCGAGTGACTGTCAACTTTTACGAATGATGCGTACCTTTTTGGGCGCAAAGTGCTTGATCACAGCTTCGATCATGGGCTCTTGAAGAATAGCAGATGGGTCGGTTTCGTCAAATGCTTCGGCAGGATATGGGCCGGTATCGACAGGAGGCTCAGGGTGGTGTCCAAGCTCAAGATCCTCGATCATCGAAGCCGATTGTGCAAAACCGTCGCTCGCAGGCGGCTGAGAGGAGCCGGTCGATGGAGTCTCTACGGTTGAGACTCTGGTGGGGTCAGACGTTTTTTTTTTCGGTTCGGAAGCGATATTGACGATCCGTGTCTCAACACCAAAAATATCCTGAACGAACATTTTGATGATATTCCAGTGACGAATGAGGTTCTTTTTGACCTCATCTTGTGCAGTAGAGACCCAGGTAAGCGTCTGATCCTGGTAGCTCTGGAATGTGATGTGGTTTTCAAAGTGTGTACCCAGTTCGTAGTCACGATCGTAAAGTTTGTCGATCAGTGCCCGAAACATGACGGCGTGTCGTTCGGGATCATCGTGGTGCGACGTTTGAGGAGCAGCAGAAGCAGATGTGGATGTTGCATTCGATGAGGATGGGCTGGATACCTTGTTGGCTTCGGTTGCATCGGGTGCCGTTTCGTTGGCTGTTGTTTTGTCGGATACGGTTGCCTCAGGCGCTGTGTGTGCATCCAGTGTTTGCGTAGCTGCGTGCTCTTCGGCCACAGCTTCAGGCGCTACATCGGAGATGTCGATCTCTTTTTCGATCGGTCGTGCCGAGGCGGCAGTTGCTGGTGAAGATGGATGCACACCGCTCAGCTCTTTTTGCAGGGTGCGAATCATGGTGTCGATGTCGTGCAATGCCAGGGCTTCGACCATCTTAAAGAGCGCAAGCGACAGGACAAATTCGCCATCGCTTCCAAGACTCAGCAAGCTTTTGGCGTCGGAGAGGATTCGGAAAAAGCGATCGATCTCCATGGGAGAGAATCGCCCATCTCCTGACAAAAAGATCTCCTTAAGATGCAGTGTCAGCTCATCGATCAGCATCTCGGTCTCGAAGGTATTGGCCTCTTTGATAAATGCGAGAATCCGGTCACGATCTTTTTGGCGTATGGCTTCGAGCAGTGCATCGAGCTTGTGGGGCTCGATGATGCCGAGCATGCCTGTAACCGTCGCAACATCGACGTGATTTTTGGAGTAGACAATCGCCTGATCGAGCAGGGTGAGCGAATCGCGCAGACTGCCCGCACCGCTACGGGCGATGATCTCGAGCGCCTCCTTGTCGTAGGTGACTTTTTCGGTATCGAGAATGTGTTGCAGATGGCTGGTAACGAGGCGTTGCGGGATCTTTTTGAACCGGAAATGTTGTGTGCGACTGAGGATCGTCGCGGGCAGCTTGAGTGGATCGGTGGTCGCGAGGATAAACTTGACAAAATCGGGCGGCTCTTCGAGGGTCTTCAGCAGTGCGTTGAACGCCTGCGTGGTGAGCATGTGCACCTCGTCGATGATGAAGATCTTGAAACGACCTGTTGAGGGCTTGTATTTGGTGTGTTCAATGAGCTCTTTGATGTCGTCGATGCCGCGGTTGGAGGCCGCATCCATCTCGATGATATCCATGTGGCGCGATTCGTTGGCCATGATGCACTGTTCACAGGTGTTGCAGGGCTTGGCAGTGGGTCCCTTTTCGCATAAGAGTGCTTTGGCGAAGATGCGAGCAGTAGAGGTTTTGCCGCTGCCGCGCAACCCCGAAAAGAGGTAGGCATGCGAGAGTCGATCCCCCTCGAGTGCCAGCGAAAGGGTTTGCGAAACGGCATCCTGCCCGACCAGATCGTCAAAGGTGGAGGGACGGTATTTTCGGGCAAGCGCGAGCGACAATTCAACTCCTTTGGGTGCGGTCGAAAGAGCCTAATTGTAGTCAAATTTTACTTTTAATCGGTATAATTCTTGGAGATACCCTAAAACAAAAAGAAGGAGTTTCCGGTATGCGATGGCAAGACAGACGACGCAGTGACAATGTAGAAGATCGCCGTGATAGTAGCGGCGGTGGAGGAGGCAGGGGCCTTCCGTCGATCGGAACGATGCTGATGCTGTGGCCGATCGTCAAGCCGTTGTTGCGCAGCAAATTCGGCCTCATGGTCGTCGCCGTCGGCGCATTGGCCTATTTCAGTGGATTTAATCCACTGAGCCTTGTCGGAATGGGGGGTGGTGGCTCATCGCCTGTTAACAAGGCCAAAGAGGACAAAGAGGCACAATTTATGTCCACGGTGTTGGCCGATACCGAGGATGTATGGAAGGAAATTCTGCCCAAATATGGCCTGCGATACCGTGCGCCCAAAATGGTACTCTACCGCGGCAGCACCCGCAGCGGATGCGGATATGCCAGTGCGCAGATGGGGCCTTTTTACTGTCCGGCCGACCAAAAGGTCTATCTCGATCTGGGCTTTTTCGACGAGTTGGCCCGTCGTCACAATGCCGCAGGAGATTTTGCGCAGGCCTATGTCCTCGCACACGAGATCGGCCACCATATCCAAAACATGCAAGGCACCCTCGATCAGGTGCAAAAGCTTAAACACCAGGTGCGCTCCGAGGCACAAGCCAATCACCTGCAAGTACGCGTCGAACTGCAGGCAGACTGCTACGCCGGCGTATGGGCACATCATGCTCAAAAGCGCTTCAAGATCCTCGAACCGGGCGATATCGAAGAGGCACTTAACGCCGCCAGCCAGATCGGTGACGACAAACTGCAGCGCGAAGCGACCGGCTACGTCCGCCCAGATGGCTTCACTCACGGCACCTCCAAACAGCGCATGGCGTGGTTTAAACAGGGCTTTGTCAAAGGCGACTT
>CAZWMZ010000037.1:0-2866 GCA_964634965.1 uncultured Nitratifractor sp.
ATCGTACAGCACGTTCGGATCGAAAACCCCAACACCAGCGAACAAAAAGCGATTGTTGATATCACTGCCGATCAAAAAGCCAAAGCGATTGGCAAAAGCGGCATCAATATCCGCCTGGCTTCGATGTTGACAGGCTACCAGATCGAACTCAAAGAGGTCGAAGGGATCGTGGACCGTACCGGTGCCAGCACACAAGGAGGCGAGCCCGAAAAGACCACCGACACCTCGGCGCTTGAAAACCTTTTCAAATAGGGGTATCTCTACGAAACTTTCTGGATCATCTCGAAGAACGTATCGACCTCGAGAGAGGCACCGCCCACCAGCACCCCGTCGACGTTTTCGGTCGCGGCAATGCTTTCGATATTGGCCGGTTTGACGCTGCCGCCGTAGAGCAAAGGCGCTTCGATATGACGACGCAACATCGCATGCGTTGAGGCGATCTCTTCAGGTGTCGCCGTCCGCCCCGTTCCGATTGCCCAGATCGGCTCGTAGGCAACGATCAAACGATCGTATCGGGTATCGATACCGTCAAATTGCCCGAGCAGATACTCTTCGACCGCTTGTTCGCCCGCCTTGCGCACCTCGATCGGCTCACCGATACAATAGATAATCTCATAGTTACGCTCTTTAAAAAAGGTGTACTTCTCTGCGACAATCTCCTGCGATTCGCCCATGAGCGTCCGCCGTTCGCTGTGGCCGATCAACAGCGTATTGATCCCAAACTCATCGAGCTGCTCCATACCGATCTCACCGGTAAACGCCCCCTGCATCTGCGGATAGGCATTTTGCGCCCCGATCGTCACCGGACGATGCGATGCCATCAGCGCCGAAGCGGGCGGAAAAACATAGACCGCATGCTCCACATTGGCTTCGACGAGTCGATCGCGCAAGGTATGGACATAGTTCCAGGTCGCAACACGGGTGTGGTTCATCTTGAAGTTGGCAGCAAAAATCATCACATTACTCCTCTACGGGGCAGGTCAGCGCTTCGATGCCCGGCAGCGTCTCGCCCTCGATCAGCTTGAGGCTCGCGCCACCACCGGTACTGACGAAGGTCATCTCATCCACATCTCCGGCCCGTTGCGCTACGTCGGCTGTGTCCCCGCCACCCACGACCGTGGTGGCGTGTGTTTCGGCGATGTAGTGGGACATCTTGATCGAACCTTTGGCAAACTTATCCATCTCATACACCCCCATGGGGCCGTTCCAGATGATCGTTTGAGCATCGTTGAGCGCCTCGCGAAAGAGTCGGGTCGACGCTGGGCCGATGTCGAGTCCCATCCAGGTGGGAGGTATCTCCTGGGCAGGCAGAAATTTGGTGGTGGTGTTTTCGTTAAATTCAGGCGCGACGACCATATCCACCGGCAGATAGAACTTGACGTTGCGCTCATGCGCCTTGGTCATGATGCGGCGCGCCTCATCGATGAGATCCTCTTCGACCAGTGAGCGACCGATCTCATACCCCAGGGCCTTGAGGAAGGTAAAGGCCATTCCACCGCCGATGATAACCTTGTCGACCTTGTCGAGCAGCTTGACCAGCGCTTCGAGTTTGCCGGAGACCTTGCTGCCACCGACGACGGCCACCAGCGGCCGAACCGGATTGTCCAAAACGCGACCAAAAAAGTTGACCTCTTTGGCCAGCAAAAATCCAGCCGCACGATGATCGCAATCAAAAAACTCTGTGATGGCGTGGATCGATGCATGTTTGCGGTGGCATGCGCCAAATGCATCGTTGATATAGACATCGACCTGCTCAGCAATCCGCCTGGCAAACGCCGGATCGTTGGTGGTCTCACCGGCATCAAAGCGAAGATTCTCCAACAGCATCACGTCGCCCGGCTCCATCTGCTCCAGCATCTCCAGCGCCTTTGGACCGATCACTTCGCCGCTCTTAGAGTCATCAAAAAAGACGCGGTTTTTGATCTTGAGGAGTGTTTCGAGTCGTTTGTAGACATCGTACAAAGAGAGCTTGGGATCAAAGACGCCCGGTTCGGGACGCTCAAAGTGTGACCCCAAAACCACCCGGCACCCATGATCGATCGCATATCGGATGGTCTGCAGTGCTGCCCGAATGCGTCGATCGTCAGTGATGTTGCCAAACTCATCTTTGGGGACGTTGAAATCGCAGCGGATAAAGAGGGTCTTGTTGTCAATGTCAATGTCGCGAATGGTTTTCAAGGGATTCCTCACTTGTTGTGGTAAAATAGCAAACCATTTTACATTATCCGAGGTTATCGTTTGGTTAAGACTCGTCCAACTGTCGCGCTCTATGGAGGCTCATTCGATCCCCCGCACCGAGGCCATCAAGCTATTGTTCAGCACCTGCGCACCCGTCCGGAGATCGACCGGGTGATCCTCGTGCCGGCATGGCGCAATCCGTTCAAGGCCTCGACGCTGGCTTCGCCGGCACAACGGCTGGCGTGGTGTCGTACTCTTTTTGATGCACCCGACGTTGACGTAGATGCGAGTGAGATCGATGCGGGTCGCCCCGTGTACACGATCGAAACATGGGATCGCCTCAAACGCGACGGAGATCCACGCTATCTGGTGATTGGATCGGATCAGCTGCCGACCGTGACCGAATGGAAAGCATTTGATCGCCTCAATCGCGAAGCGACCTGGCTGGTCTTTGCCCGCCCCGGATATGACCAGGGATACGAAGCACTGGCCCACTACGAACGCATCCCCCTCGGCCTGCCGGAGAGCTCTACCCGCATCCGGCAAGAAGGCGAGCTGGATGCAATCGATCCGCGCATTGCCGCTGAGGTTGCCGCCCTGCTTCGCCCTGCCCCCAAAGGAGAACAATGACACTGAAACAGCGTGTCGATACCATCGTGGATCGACTGGATACCAAAAAAGCAACCGA
>CAZWMZ010000038.1:0-4926 GCA_964634965.1 uncultured Nitratifractor sp.
TTATAAGATAATTATCTTGCAAAACATCTTTTAAAAAATATTTTTCTATCCCCTCATTTGCATTCATAAACTCAACTATCTCTTTTATCATCTAACCGCTCCATTTAATGCAGGATTTCCCCTTCCCAAACAAAACCCTCCACCAAAGCTGTTCTTCTCCCCTAACCCGCTTCCAAGAGCCATAAACGCCAACTTTTGAGAAACCTCATCCTCATTTGGTACGATTCTGAACTTGTTACCAAAGAACTTAAAACTCTTACCATTTTTACTTGCCCATATGCTCTGTGGAACACTGTTTTTTATCTCTAAAAGCTGAACAAAGTTCTGCTCTACCTTTAACTTCTCTCTGTAAAAATCAAAATATTTCTTCTCTAGGTTATCATGTAGTAAGCGTTGAAGCTTCAGGATGTCTCCGTCTCGCTCCATCGTCCAAAAAACACCCTTGTCTGCTGTAACCACAACAGGTGTAGCCGAATAAAGCTCAGAAACAAAAAACTGTTTGACAGCTCGTTTGGTTACTTCTACAGTTAAAAAGTTTGGATTGTCTATGTTTTGTCGGAGGGTTTTTGAGAGATTGTCCACGAAGGCCTCATCAGGAGAACGGAGTCGGAACTGGTAGCTGTTTCCTTTTTTGTAAACTTTCTCTTTTTCTGTGGGATAAAAGTTGCCAAAGTTGTAAAACTTATACCCTTTTCTTTCGTGCAACGTTTTTAATATCTGGTTTTGAGCCATGGAGAAGTTTATGTATTTGTTTATAACCTCAAAGCTATCTTTGAAGCTTATATCTTTTTTTATGTATGCTGTGCATATCAGTTCAAAATATTTCATATTCTACTCCATCGACAATCATTTTAGCATATTCATTTTAAAATGCATCTTGACCGCCATTATACCATAACCCAAGAGACACATATATGTCTATCTCTCCAAAAACTCTCGATACGCATCAATCTCCTCGATCAATTTCTGGCGCAATGTCTCCGGTGCTTCGATGTGCAGATGGGGGATCCAGCTTTTGATTTTGGGCAGAAGCTCCATGGGGTGGGTGATGGTGTAGAGGTAGGTGGCGCTACCGTCGGCGTGGGGGGAGAGGAGCCTTTGGGTCGGGTGAAGGGGCACTTCCTGCAGGTAGCGCGCGGCGTAGGCATCGGCCTCGATACGCACTTCAAAAGCATCGTGGTCGCTGCTCGACCAGATCGACGGGCGGGCCTCGGCCTCGGCAATGTCGTCGGGGGTCAGATCACTGGGAAGATCGGTACGCACACGAAACGACTCGATCTTGAGAAAATCAAACATGCGCAGCTCACCAACATTGCTGTCTTTGGCCAGGAGGTACCATTTGCCCTGCTCGGTGTAGAGCTTGATGGGGGAGACGGTGCGGGTGGCGTATTGGCCGCGGTTGTTGGTGTAGTCGAAGGTGCATTGGCGTTTTTGCTCGATGCTCTCGATGATCGCCTCGGCAATAGAGCGGTTGATCCCATCGTACGTGATCGCAAACTGTATCATCGGGATGCTTGATTCGACATCGTTCAGGCATGCGATACTCAAGCCCGCGTTGCTCGCAAAACTGCGCAATACAGCCGAAGGGAGCCGCTGTGTCTGCGACAAATCGGACGTATCGAGCCGATAGACACCCCGCCGACGAATCAGCGGAAGAGCCATGCTAATGGTCTGCAGATCACGCAAGGCTGTCTTGGCACTGACGCTGTAACGCTCGGCCAACACAGACGCACTCAGACGCTCAAACGCATACAGATCGCGCACCACATGCAGCAGGCGCTTGATCCGTTCGGTACATTTGGAGACATGAGCAGGCGGCACAGTAAATCCTTCGGGTGGGGATGGTGTATTGTAGCATAACACCATTTGCCTGCTGCGATGGCATTGTGGTATAATACGAAAAAAAAGGATGAAAATGTCTGCGATCATGACACCGACGGGTTTGCACCTTGATTTTTTAGATATAGATGTCGATGCCTACAAAAAGAACGAAACCGACACCTATCGCAAGATCATGACCACCCTCATCGCATCCTACAAAAAACTTCTCCAAGAAATAGAGATAGAAAACGCCCACCTCGAACAAAACCAAACCCTCTCGATCAACGAAGAAGAACTTGAAACATTGTATGATCATCTCTACGATGCCGTCGATCGCATCAAGCTCCTCAAAAAACACCTCGAAGCCTTCAAAGGATCTGAGGGATTGTTTGGCGATCTCTTGCAGACAGCCGAGAAACTTCATGAAGCCTTGATGCAGCACATCGATATTCTCTCTACTCAGGAAGTCCAGGAACTCCAAAAACGTTACGCAAAAGCGAGTTGATGGAAATCCGGTACACAAAAGATTATCTGCGCACTCTCAAGCGCATCACGCGCAAGCATGTTCTTAGCAGTGAAACCATTGACAGCGCTATCGAACTCTATCTTTCCGACAAATACGATAAACGTTTGTAATTCAAGGCCATTACATGCAAACGCTATAAAAACCGTCATTCCATCCGTATCCCCAATACGCAATACCGCATCCTGATGTCCATAATCGAAAACACAACATGGCTGGTATGCATTTGCGATCACGATGACTACGATTATCGCAACAAAAACTGCTAGTCGCTCACCCCATCTCAATCGGCTCGATCACCATCCCTCTATCGATCTCCTCTCGCAGCAATCCATGTGTATCGTGATACGAAACCAGATCGATCGGCAGATCGAGATCGTGAAGCAACAGGTATTTGAAAAAACAAACCTTCGCCTGCCTGAAAGCTGATCGATCCAACGACGTTACGACCGCCAGATCGAAATCCCCTCCTCTGCGCGCATCGTCCAGCCGGCTGCCATAGACAATCAAACGCTGCGCACCAAACGCCTCCCGGGCTGCACGCAACAACATCGTCCGCACGTAATCAGATATGCGCACCGTACCGCTCCGCAAACTGCATCACATCGGCTACCACCTGCTCCATGTAGTCAAAATGGCGCACACAATAGGCCAAATCCTGCAATGCCTCTGCCAGTTCATCGGGATAGTCATGCTCCAGGTCATTGCGTATAGTGCGAAACTCGATCCAACGATCAAGCGAAATAATCCCTTCGCTTTCGATCAGCGTCAGCACTTCGCTCATTTTCGTATATGCAATCCCCGATGCATCAAGCAGGCTTTTGAACACTTTGGCACCCAGATAGTCCTGCAACGCAGCAAAACGTTTGAGGTAGGCATCCAAAACAGCCTTTTGCGGAGTATCAAGCTCACGAAAGCGCTCAATCGAAAAATCAAACGAAGTCGCATCGATGTACGCTTTGTATTCGCGCAGAGCCTCATAGTGACGTTGCACCTTTTCAAGCTGTTTGGACAATATGGAAGCTGACATCTTCTACTCCATAGGCATATTGCGCACATTATAGCACAAGCGCTCACCCCACCTCGATCTTTTCGACCACATCAAGACCAAATCCGCTGAGTCCGACAAACTCGGTTTCGGTGTTGGAGGTAAGCAGGCGGATATTGCGAATGCCGAGATCCTTGAGGATCTGAGCGCCTACGCCGTACTCTTTGGCCTGCTCTTTTGAGATCGTTTGTGCATCGAGAAAGATCAGCACCCCGCCCTGCTCTTTGAGATATGCGATCGCCTGCTCAAGCGCTGTAAAACGGTCATCATCGAGGATCAGGTCGATGTCGCGTCCGATGTTGTGAAATTTGACATTGGTCGTCTCTAATAGCGGGTCGAACTGGATCGCAGTGTGGGTGCGGCCCAGATGATCGCGCCACCGCACCTGCACCACCTCGATCCCGCGAAAACGTACCGTCTCCTCATCGAGACGCTCGATCAGCTTTTCGTGCGACAGACGATACTCCACCAGATCGGAGATGTACACCACGGGCAGATCGTATTGCTCGGCAAACGCCTGCAGGTCGTCACGGCGTGCCATCGTGCCGTCGTCTTTGATGATCTCGCAGATCACCGCTGCTGGAGCCAGCCCAGCGAGCCTGCACAGATCGACCGACCCCTCGGTGTGGCCGGTACGCACCAGCACTCCACCGTCCCTGGCGATGAGAGGAAAGATATGCCCCGGCCGGACGAAATCGGACGCAACGGTCTGAGGATTGGCCAGACGCGCGATACAGTCGCTCCGCTCGGCTGCTGAAATCCCGGTCGTCGCAGTGGCTGAGTCGATCGAGACGGTAAAGGCGGTTTCGTGATTGGCATCATTGTGCGCGACCATCGGGATCAGATCGAGCCGCTCGGCAATCGCACGGGAAACGGGTGCGCAAATGAGTCCTCGAGCCTCTTTGGCCATGAAGTTGACCATCTCGGGCGTCGAAAAGGTCGCGGCGAAGACCAGATCGCCCTCATTTTCGCGATCTTCGTCGTCCATCATCACCACCATGCGACCCCGTTTGATCGCCTCGATCGCTTGCGTGACTCGCTCTATGGCATCGTAGCCCATGCGCATCCTTTTGAGAAGATTTTTGTCAAATTATACCCGAATAACATTTGACCCCAAAAACCCCTTGACAACTCAAGGTTTTTGAGCTATAATGCCGCTCACACAAACCCGAGGTGGGGTTACGAAGATTGGGGTATCGCCAAGTGGTAAGGCAACTGGTTTTGGTCCAGTCATTCGGGGGTTCGAATCCCTCTACCCCATCCACCCAATTGTCACTTTCAACGGACGCGGGATAGAGCAGTCCGGTAGCTCGTCGGGCTCATAACCCGAAGGTCGGGGGTTCAAATCCCTCTCCCGCAACCAAATCACATATTAAATCATCAAAATTCATTCAAAAAAAGTAAAGATTGATCGTCTGTGACAGATCATCCGACAACCTCCTTTTACTATCTCTTCTTCCAAAGAATTGCACTTATGAATGATGAAAGGTCAACCATGAACAAAAGATTGCTTCCAATGCTGATTCTTGGCATA
>CAZWMZ010000039.1:0-7406 GCA_964634965.1 uncultured Nitratifractor sp.
CCTGGTCGAGCTCCTCGATGCAGAGGGGAACAAGCTCTACTGGACCGATGCGAGCCACACCGCTCTGGGGACCACTCCCACATCCTGGCCAGCCGAGACCAACACCACCAAGGAGGGAGAGTATGGATTTGACGTACCTGCTGGTGAGTACCAGGTGCGGTTTCACATCCCAAAGGATCTGTACGATCGTGGATACGACTTCGTCTCTCCCAAAAGCAACCGTGACAACTTCGTCAACATCAGCCAGGCATCCAATAGCGGCCTGACCGTCCCGGCCAAAGTCGGCCCCGATGCTGATCCAGAATATCAGTTTGAAAATCTCACCCTTGATGCGGCGGTTGTGTGCTCATGCGCTCATGCCGCCTCCGACTCCGTCGGTGCACTCAGGTGGCTAAGTATTGTGTTGATGATTATGCTGACAGGATGGATGATGCTGGCAGAATCGTGGCGTGAGCATGCCCGCAAAGCCAGCAGGCAATAGAGGGTTCTGGATGGTATAACACCCAGAGGAGACGGCGGGAAAAGCATCCCGCCGCTTCGTTTTACTTGACGGCGATGCTTTTGGCCTTGCGTGCTTCCTCTTTTTCGAGGGTAATGCGCAGGCGCCCGTCTCGGTAGTGGGCATCGATCTTCTCTTTGTCGATGCCATCAGGCAGAACAAACGTTCGCGAAATGAGCCCGAAGTTGCTCTCGAGCAGATAGTAGTCCTCTTTGCGAACCTCGTGTTTCATTTTGCGTGTTGCTCGCACCGTCAACAGGTTCTCTTCGACCTCCAGCTCGATCTCCTTTTTGTCCACTCCGGGCAGGTCGACCTCGATGACGAACTGATCGTTTCCTTTTTTGGCCAGGTTGGCAAAAGGCAGATGGCTGGCGACATTGGCAAAGGTCTCCTTGACCACCTCCAGACCGTGCTCGGCCTTCTCTTCGACGTTTTTGGCTACCTCTTTGGTTTTGTTGACGATATCCATGGGGTACCTCCTTGTTACTTGATCGCGATTTTCCTGGTCTTTTGGACCTTCTCTTCAAGCTTGGGTATGACCACCTCGAGCACACCGTCTTTGGAGTGAGCCTTGATCTTCTCTGCATCGACTTTGTCCGGCAGAGTAAAACTGCGTGTAAACTTGCCATAGACGCTCTCGATGCGATAATAGTCCTCTTCGTTGACCTCCTCCTGGCGCTTTCGCTCGCCCGAAATGGTCAAGACATTGTCCTCAGTCGTGATCTCGATATCCTCCTTGCGAATCCCCGGAAGATCGAGTTCGATGTAGTACGCATCATCGCTCTCCCGCGTATTGACCGCCGGCACGAAATCGCTCATCGCGCCCTCTTCCTGAGCCGGCTCCATCGCATTGAGCAGTGTGTTCATCAGATCAAAACCTCGACGAATATCCCGATAGGGATGGGTATAACGTGCAACCAACATGATTGACTCCTTATCAAGTTTTTTGATGGGTATCAACCCAACTTCGAGTGCAATTGTAGCATGAGTGCTCAACAAAAAATGCTACTCAAGTTGCAGTATAATCAGGAAAAACAGTCACCTTTTGGCTATAATCCTTTTAAGCACCTCCCAAAAGAGCCTGTTGCCCATCATGGACTTCACCCCGCCTTCGGGCATTGCGATCGTTTGCCTGTGCCGTGCTGGACCTTTTTGACTGCTTTTGGCCGGTTCTTCAAGCGTCTGCCTTGTGCAGAAGAAAGCCTTGATGGTGTGGGCCTGATCTGTTTTTTAGCGTTGGCCTGATATCGGTGCAGATATCGATACTTACAAGGAGTATGGATGCCAGGTTTCCTTCGCGTAACCCTTCTCTTGATGGGAGTAACCATGGGTCTGCTGGGAGCAGCCAGGACAACACCCCAATGCCCTCGGGGATCGTTGGAACATCACTTTTGCGATCGCGACGGCGACATGCTGCCCGATCCCGAAACCGACCCGGCTCGGTGGCTCGACCCTCCAATGCTCGTCTTTGGATATACGGAAAATCAGGCACTGTACCCTCCCGTTCGTCAGGCACTTACCCGTCATCTCGAACAGGCAACCGGAAAAAAGGTTCATTTTTTTCGCTACCGTACCAATGCAGCGCAGCTTGAAGCGATGCGCAACGGTCTGGTGCACATCGTAGGGCTCAATACCGGCTCGGTGCCGATCGGCGTGCGTTGTTCAGGCTTTCGTCTCTTTGCGATGGCAGCCAAAGCCGACGGCAGCTATGGCTATACGATGCAGATCATTACCTATCCTGGCAGCGGAATCTCAAGCATCGAAGATCTGCGAGACCGAACGATCCTTTTTGTTACGCCCACCTCCAATTCAGGTTACAAGGCGCCGCGGGCACTCCTGAAGCAGCGATACAATATGAGTGAAGGGCTGGACTATCGTGCGCGCTTTTCAGGCAGCCATGCCAAATCGATCCAGCGTATCGCACAACGCAAAGCCATAGCTGCCACAATCGCCGACGGTGTACTGTCCAGTATGATACAGAAGGGTCAGATCAATGCCGGCACGGTTCGCATCATCTACACCTCCGAATCGTTTCCCGGCACCGGATACGGCTACCCCTACAATCTCAAGCCTGCCCTTGCACGCAAAATCGAACAGGCCTTTTACGACTTTCAACTCCTCGATGCCAACGGCTCCCTTCGCGACGTCAATCGCTACCACGATGCCCTTTTTATCCCGGCACATTACAAAGAAAAGTGGCAGATTGTCCGCGACATTGATCGCTTCAACAATCCTGAGCAAAAGTGCCACTAAAGAGATTCGCTGTTTCAGGATGCCTCTCTGGCAGTGTGTATGTGCTGCCGCTTCGGTTTCCCTTCGAAAGTCGGACCAAATATCCGTGCTGCTTTGAATATGGCAGGCCTGACCTTCCGTTGCACATCCTGCACAGACACACAGAGGCAACCCGGAAAAGGTAATCTATCTTTCCAAAACCTCTTCGGAGGTGTAACTCTGCCCCTCTTTGCTGCGATAGAGGCGGATGACAAATTGCATTCCGTGCTCCGGCATCGCGTGGGCTTCAATGGTACCATTCATGTGCTTTTCGATGATCATCTTGCTCATGTAGAGCCCCAGTCCCATTGAATTCTCTTTGGTCGAATAGTAGGGCTCAAAGATCTTGCCCAGGGCATCCTCAGGAATGCCGGCACCGTTGTCGCTCACGACGATGCGAACGATCTCCTCCTCTTCGTAGAGTGCAATATCGATGCTCCCATCGGTCTGAGGAAGTGCGTCGATTGCATTTTTGATCAGGTTGATCATCACCTGCAAAAATTCATTGGCATAGAGCCGATAGCGAATCGAATGCAGATGCGTCACCACGCGGACATTGTGCTTGCGAATGGTCCCTTCGAGGAACTCAATCGCCCGAGTGATCAGCTGTGCCAGATCGACCTCTTCGGTCTCGTTTTTGGGGCGATAGAAAGTCCGAAAATCATCGATCGTCTCCGACATAAACTCTGCACTCTCCTCCATGTTTTTGCAAGCACGATCGACCTCTTCCGGATCGCACTTGCCCTGGCTGATCCCGAAACGCAACAGCGCCAGTACCGAAGCGATCTTGTTGATAGGCTGACGCCACTGATGCGCGATCATCGGCATCAGCTCACCGATGAGTGCCTGACGCGACTGAAAAAGCAGCTTTTCATTGCTCGCATGCAGCTGTTCCTCGTAGGCCTTGAGTCGGCGATTGATGATCCCGGAGAGATAGAGAGAGAGCATGAGCGATACCACCAGCATCGCCGTCATGATCCAGATGCTGACACGGATGTTTTCGTAGCGTTGCACAAACAGATGCTCTTTTTTTTCATCGATGCGTTTGCGGATGCGGTGGGTGTTTTTGACAGCAGTGATGTACCAGTCATACTGAGCAATGTACTCGGTATATGCGATGTGATCGCGGTCGCGATAGGCCCCTTCGATCAGATACCGTTCGGCATCACTGGTCGCATTGCCTTCGGGATGATAAATGGTCGCGTCAAACGAATCGGTCACAAAAAAGTAGCCATCCTCAAAGCGCCCATTGTTCCGAATGTAGTTGAGCATATCTTGCTGGATAAAACGGCGCATGTAGTGCAGATACTCTCCCGCGCCCAGCACCCACCCGTTGTGGTGAAGCTGCTTGATAAAAGAGATTTTATAGTGCATCTTGTGTTCACGCGCATCGGGAATATACCAGTAGTAGTCAACAAACCCCTCCCCCTGCGTCTGTGCTATCCTGAGAAAATCCCTCACAAAATATTTGCCGTTTACATCACGCAAGTTTACGGCATTGGTGCCGATGATCTTTGGGTTGCGGTGGAGCAGAACCGTCCCGTTGGCATCGAGAACAAACACATACCCGATATCCCCGTCAAACGTAATGCGTCCCAATGCCTGCAGTATCAACCGATCAAAAATTGCTCCGGAGACAAAGGCATCGCGTCTTTTCCAGGTCTCCTCGACCACATTGGCGGCAACATTGACGATGCGCTGGACATCCTGCTTGATCTTGTTGGCGCTTTGGCTGTCGTAGTAGCGAATGTACTGCGCCATGTTGCGTACTTTTTCCTTGAGATTGCTGACCTCCGCATCCATCAGACGATCCTCGTACTGCATCGTCTCCCAACGGGTATCACGCTGCTGAGCGTACCCAAAATAGAGATACATCAACGCGCCATAGATCAGCAGCACCAGCACCGGAAACATAACCACCAGTGTGGTAATACGCCACGAAACGCCGGAAAAAGGATCACGTAATCTGGCGAGCAAGCGCATAGCCGATTCCGCTGCGGTTTTCGATCAGACCTTCGGGCAGCTTCTTGCGCAGATGGCGCACAAACGATCGAATCGCGTTGTCGCTGGGTGGTGTATCGCCCCACAACGCCGATATCTCTTCGTAGGTGATGATCCCTTTGCGACCAATGGTGCGCATAAATGCCGCTTCACGCAGGCTCAAATCGTGCACCTTGTCTCCCCAAAAGATGGTAAGGCTTTCGTTGTTTAGCAGTACCGATGGACTCAACTCCAAAATGCTTTCGTTGGCAAAATCTTCGTTGAGTCGACTCAGTAGATCGTGAATCTTTTTTGATGTGAGGGGCTTGATGATATATTTGTCAAGTTGCAGTTCGACCGACTCGAGGAGATAATCGGTCTTGGTGTACGCCGAGATCACCACCACCGGCATCTCTTTGTTGATCGCGCGCATCCGCCGGATCAACTCCAGGCCGTTGAGTTTGGGCAGTTCGATATCGACAAGCGCAACATCGATCGAATATCGGCGAAAAATCTCCCACGCCTCCAGCCCATCGGAGGCGGTGTGGAATGTTCCAAAAAAATTGCCGAGCAGTTCAGCAATGTTTTGGAGCACATCGGGTTCGTCTTCGACATAGAGTGCGGTTTTGTTTTTGAGAATGTTGTACATCGGTCACACCTCCGTGCAACAATTATAGCATAAAAATGTGATAATTATCCCAAATCTCGAAATAGAATTCTTCGAATCTGCGCCATGCTCGTATTCAAGGGCTTTGTGTCAAATTTGAGTTGCATCCGTAGGTGCAGCGATGATTTTACGCGAAGCCCCTGGATGCGATGATGGTGCAAAGTCGTGAATTTCTATTTCGGGATTTGGGATTATCCCAAATCCCGAAACTGGAATCTTGAGTGTGCGCCATAAGCACATGTGAAGGGCTGCAAAGGGACGCCTCCAAAGGACACCCTGTACGCAGGTATGTACCCGCAGATTTCACACGAAATGCCTGCGGGTACAACGATGACGCGCAGATGCGCATCCTGGTTTTGAGGTTTGAGATGCCTGCGGGCTGCTCTGTTGTTACCGCATCCAGCTCAACTGCAACTCAAAGCGCCCATCAGAGCCGGGCCAGCGTATTGTCTCTGTCCGGGCGCGTCGCCAGCGTCGCATCGGGCGATAAAATCGATGCTCAAACAAACCTTTCCCATGCAGGCGATCCTGATAGGTGTAGGCGCGATCGTAGCGATAAAAAACCCCGTCAAAATAGAATCCGCGTGTGTTAAAATAGCCATAGTAGTACCCGTGACGATCTACAAACGCTGCTCGCGTATCTCGATAGCGCACATACCACCAGCGACGATAGTAACGATAGCCGCGCTGTGGGGTATATCGGCGAGGCACGGCTGTGTAGTGTCTGGTCGTCTGCGTGTACTGCTCATCATACTGTCCGTGTTCGTCAACGTACCAGCCATTACCAACATAGCGCCCGTGTCGTGTCACCGCAGGGCGAGTACCGACGGTACTACGATGCGTATGCGCTATGCGCTTGCGGCGCAATTGCTGATACTCTTTCAGCGAACGAAAACGTCGTTGTACCGGTGTTCCATGGGCCCGACGAGGCTCCCGATGCACGCGATGTGTCTTCGGCGTACGCACATGCGCAACAGGCCGTACCGCTCGTACGGGATGTCTGGAGACACGATGGGAAGCCGGAACAGAAGCCTGCGCTGCAGCATGCCGCTGACGAATCAACTCCGAAGGGGTCAGTGTCTGTGCCGACACCGCTCCCAAACCTATGGTCAGTAAAATAATCGTCCGTTTCATGGTCACTCCTTTAGAACAGATAATCCCATTCTAAAATAAGATTGTGTAGTGGGTGTGAAAAAGATGTGGAGAAATAGTGAGGGTTATTTGTTGGGGAGAACTTTAGGATACAAGAAGAAGCGCACCGACCCTGGCTGTTTCATTGGCTCACCCTCCCAGTGAACCGCAACGACACCGGCTGTCGGCAGATGGACAGAAGGCTGATCGCTCACGCGACTGATCAGCTCGCTCATGCCTGGATTGTGGCCGACGATCATCACCTCCCGGTCATGCCGAAGCGCTTCGAGAGCCAACTGCTGGAGCGCTTGAACCGATGCGTCGTAGATGCGCTCATCTGCGCGCAGGATGCCGCCCAGAAGATCATGATAGATCTCGGCTGTCGTCCAGGCCCGCAGCGCCGGTGAGGCCAGCAGCAGATGCGGGCGTACTCCCGCATCCCGAAGATACCGCGCCATGCGCGGTGCATCGCGCAATCCACGGGCGTTGAGGGGGCGGTCAAAATCGCGCAGACGCGGATCGTCCCAGCTCGATTTGGCATGGCGGGCGATGTAGAGAGTATGACCCGACACGCTTCACCCCAGCAGACGCGCAAGATCGGCGACCGTTTTGGCGTGTTCGATCCGGATAACCTTTTTGTGCTGCAATGTCATGACGATCACCTGATCGATCGCCTGCCCTTCTTTAAGACGGGCCGCCATCGCTTTGTCATAGATCAGCAGGATCGAATAGTGACTTTTGCGAAAGTCAGGCATCGCGAAGGTGTTGACGATCACCGTCGGCATCCCGCTGATGTCTCCGACGGCTACGATGTGGCGCTGGGCGAGAAACCCATCGGGCTTGTCGGCCATAAAGGCC
>CAZWMZ010000040.1:0-7006 GCA_964634965.1 uncultured Nitratifractor sp.
AGGCTGGAACGTCGATGCCAATGCCGATCGCGATCCGTTTGAGGCAGTGGAAGAAAGGGCGATTGCGCGCTTTACGTTTCCGCGCCAACGGCGCAAACCTCACCGTGCGCTGAGCGACTTTTTCGCCCACGACCGCCACGATGTGCTGGCGCTGACATGCGTCAGTGCCGGGCCGCGTTTTTCCCGCTACGAAAAAGAGCTCTACGATGCCGGAAAATACCTCGAGTACAACCTCGTACATGGCCTGAGCGTCGAGCTGGCCGAAGCGCTTGCAGAGATGGCACACAAGCAGATCCGTATGGATCTGGGGATCCTCGGCGAAGGCGAAGGGGCAAACCTGCGCGAGGTGCGCACCCGTCGCTATCCCGGAGCGCGCTACAGCTTTGGCTATCCGGCTTGCCCCGATCTGGAGCAAAACCGCATGCTGTTTGATCTGCTGCATCCAGAGGAGTTTGGCATCACGCTGAGCGAAACCTACCAGATGCACCCCGAGCAGACCACCAGCGCCCTCATCGTCCACCACAGGGAGGCGACCTACTACGCCGTCTGATCCTCTACAGACAGGCGCCCCGACGGGCGGATTGCGCCCGTTGATCCTCCTGCGCTCCCTGGCCCCCAATCCTATTTTATGTCAATAATATGTCAATAAAATTTCCATATCGTTTTAATAATTTGAAAGTTTAAGAATACTATAATGAGGAGATTAGTAACTCAAACGGGGAAAATATGGGATTGAAACGCTTGATATCGCTTTGGATATCTGTTAGCATCGGTTGGACGCTTGCCGTGCAGGGGGGAGAGTCTGCCCCAGAGCATGCTCCGGATCATGTGCCGCCGCTGACGTGCGTAACAACAACCCTTTGGCCACCCTTTAACACAGACATCAAGGGAGAGCTTGCCGGCATCGGGGTCGATTACTGGCGGGCGATCTGCGACAAGCTTGGGATCCCGTTTCGATGTTTGCGTGCCGAGAGCTGGTCCGATGTCCTCGATACGATCCGCAGCGGGGAGGCCGATCTGACCATTGCAACGCAGCCGACCGAAGCGCGCAAGCGTTATGCGGTCTTTTCAAAACCATACGCCCACTATCCATACGTGATCGTGACGCGCAACGACATAGGGTTTATCTACAACGTCGATCTGCTGGAGGGCAGGCATGTGGTGGTCGGGCGTCGTTATGCTATCGCCAGCATTTTGCGCAGCAAGCATCCGGCGGTTGCGTTCGAAGAGGTCGATTCGATCGATGTTGCACTGAAGATGGTCTCGGAGGGCAAGGCCTTTGCGACGATCGATGCCTTTCCGGTCCTGTCGTACCAGCTCAACCAGCATCGGTTCAGCAACTTGAAGATCTCCGGCAGCCTGCCCGAGACCTTCACCTCTCATGTCATGCTCAACAAAGAGCTGGCTGCACTCTTGCCGGCCATCAATGGAGCGATCGATCGCATCACACCGGCGGAGAAAAAAGCGATCAACGCACGCTGGATCACTCCGTTTGAAAAGATGCCCTCTCCCAAGACGCTGATCTACCTGCTGATGACCTTTTTGATCCTGCTGACACTGGCTGTTTTCTGGATCATGCGTCTGCACAAAGCGATCGGCTACAAAGAGACCGACCTCCAAAAGCTCAAAGAGGTCGCTACCATTGACAGCCTGACTCTGATCTACAATCGCCACATGTTGACCGATCTGCTGACCAGACAGATCGCGGCAGCTGAGCGGCATCGCTTCTTTTTCAGTGTAGTCTTTTTCGATATCGATCACTTCAAGAAGGTTAACGACCGCTACGGTCACGATGTAGGGGACCTGGTCCTCAAAGAGTTGTCAGAGATTGTCTCTCATTCGATTCGTCAGACCGATCAGTTTGGGCGGTGGGGTGGAGATGAGTTTATGATCATTCTGCCTCAAAGCACCACCAAACAGACCCGAAAACTTGTTGACAAGCTGGATGAACGCATTCGCCAGAATACCTTTCCGGTCGTACGGCATGTCTCGTGCAGTTTTGGTATCTCGGCTTACGAGTATGGCGATACGGTCGATACGTTGATGAAACGGGTCGATGAGGAGCTCTACAAAGCCAAGAAAAACCGTCGTTGAGTGGGCGTCCCGGTGCGAGTGGAGTCACCGAGCCCCATCGGGATGGATCTCTCCGTGTCGATGAGGTTGGCTACGGTTTGATGCGGTAGATCACCGCATAGAGGATCGGAACATAGATGAGGTTGAGCACCGTCGCCCATGCGACACCAAATCCAAGCGAAATGGCCATCGGCTGTACGATGAGCGATTGACCGCTGGCGAAGAAGATGATCGTCGCCAGACCCAAAACCGTCGTGACCGATGTCAGAATGATCGGCCGCAGGCGCAGCCGGGCGCCGGAGACGATCGCTTCGATGGTGTGGGATTTGCGGATAAAATCGATCATGATGAGTCCATCATTGACCACCACACCGGCCAGACCGATCATGCCCATGACCCCGAGCATCGTCATGTTCAGACCAAAGAGCTTGGTGCCGATCAGCGCGCCCAGCACCGAGAGGGGAATGGTCGAGAGCACGATCAAAGGCTGGATAAATGAGTTGAACATCCACACCAGTGAGATAAAGATCAAAAAGAGCGCAATTATCGCCGCCTGGGACATCTCGCGGGCGAGCTGTTTGTTGGCCTTTTGTTCGCCTTTGATGACGATGTGAATTCCTTGCTGGCGCAGCTCCTGAAGCAGGGGCTGGATGCGCTGCATCACTTCACTGGGCAGGATCACCTCCTTGTCAACACTGGCGGCGATCGACCAGATCCGTTCGCCGTTCTCTTTGTACAGATGCAGCATCCGTTTGCGGTAGACAAAATCGGCGATCTGCCCCAGTGCGACAACGCGCCGGCCATCGGGAGTGCGCAGCCGCAACGATGCGATATCGAGGTTCTCCTCTTTGGCGGGATCCTGGATACGCAGGCGTATGAGTCCTTTGGGATCAAAGAGCTTGCCGTACTCGGCCTCGAGCAGCATCCCCCGCAGGCTGTTGACGACACCGGTCTCGGTAAATCCGAGCTGTTGACCGTAATCGTTGATGCGCAATTTGAGCTCTTTGGGTCCTGCCTTGGCGTTGACGGTGACATGCTGCGTTCCGTTGATCTCTTCGATCGCTTTTTTGAGCCGATCGAGTGCGGTAAAAAGTACCGAATCGCTCGCTCCGCCCAGTCCGATCTCGACGTCGTTTTTGACAATGCCCGCCTGCGGCACAAAGAGATCGAGATCGTAAAAGAGTGGTTGGCCGTCGTCGGTGCGCATGGCACGCAGTTTGGGGATCAGGTCGCGGTTGAGCTCTTTGGCGATGAGGTGCGCATCGCGTCCGCGCAGCATATCGCTGTCGTCGTATTCGAGTGAAAGGTAGGGATTGATAAAGCGATCGAAAAAATTTTCGGGCTTGCGCTCGTGCAGGTTGAGAAAGATGTGGAACAGATGTTCGCCCGTATCGACCGACTGGTCGGGGTTGAATTTGAGTCCGACGATGGAGGTGACCGAAGAGATCTCCTGATCGGAGAGGGTTTTGAGCAGCATCTTCTCAAGGCGCGTGACGCTCTTCTCCGTTTCGAGCAATTTGCTGTCGGTATCGACGCGACCCGTAAAGTAGATCTGGCTGCCATCGAAGGCCGGAAAGAGCTCAAACTTGGTCACCGAGAGCATGCCGGCAGTGGCGAGGATGATCGAGCCGGCAATCAGCAACAGTGCGATCTTTTTGTGCTGCAACAGTCGCAGCAGCGTCCGACCGTACCATGCGCCCATCCCGTCCCACAGGCGACTGGGTTCGTGATGATCTACGCGGTGCCCGAGCGAGAAGAGCTCTTTGGCATGCAGGGGCAAAAAATAGAAGGCCTCAAAGAGAGAGCTCAGCAGCAGTACGGTGATCATGATTGGGAGGATCTTGACAAACATCCCCATCTGTCCGCTCATGATCAGCAGCGGCAAGAAGGCAAACACCGTCGTCGAGGTTGCCGTCACGACGGCGGGAAACATCTCGGCCGCACCGGTGATGGCTGCTTCTTTGGGGGGTTGGCCCATCTCCATGTGGCGGTAGATGTTTTCGGCCACCACGATCGCCTCATCCACGATCATTCCCAGCGCCACCAGTGCACCGAGCATGCTCAGGAGGTTCATGCTGTACCCAAGCATCTCGGCAAAGATGAGCGCAATAAAAAAGCTCGTCGGGATCCCCAGTCCCACGACCGTTGCGATGCGCCAGTTCATGCTCAAAAACATCGCCCCAAAGACCAGAATCAGGCCGAAGAAGATGTTGGTGGTCACCAGATTGATCCGGTTGCGGATCCAGACCGAGGTATCGACATAGACCTGAAACGTCAAATCGGGGTAGCGTTTTGTAAACGCCTTGAGGTCGTTTCGGATCTGTTTGCTGAGCGCAATGGCGTTGCCCTTCTGGGTCTTGGTGACGTTGAGCGAAATGTTGGCCTTGCCGTTAAAGTGGGAGAGCTCGGTAGGCGTGCTCAGCCCAAACTCCACTGTGGCAACGTCGCCAAGGCGCACGTAGCGGTTGCCAATCTGCAGCATCGTATCGGCGAGGGCGCGGGCACTCTTGGCGCCGTTGGCTGTCGAGAGATAGATCAGCTCCCCCCGATCTTTGAAGGTGCCGGCAGGATAGATGGAGCTAAGCTCGCTGATCGCTTTGTAAAAGAGGAGTTTGGGGATGCGCAGCGCTTCGAGACGAGCTTCGTCGATGCGAATGTGCACCTCCTCGTCGGCATCGCCGCGGATCTCGATCGCATCGAGCGCTTTGATTTGACTGAGGGTGCGTTTGAGATCGTCGGCTGCTTCGAGCAGGCGGTGCGTGGGCTGATCGCCCGAGATGGCGATGAGTAACAGCGGAAATTTGTAGATCGAGATTTTGGCCACCGGATCGTTCATATCGGCGGGCAGATCGCGACGGACTGTTGCGAGGACATCCTTGACATCGCTGAGCACCAGCTGGTTGTCACTGCCCGGTTTGATGTCGGCCTGGACGACGAAACTGCCGTTCTGGATGGTGCTGCGGAGGTTGTCGAGATTGTCAACCGCCTTAAGCCCCTCTTCGATCGAACGAACCGCCAGCTTGTCCAGTACATCGGCACTTGCACCCGGATAGCCTCCGCGGATAACGATCTTGTCCAGCTCAGCAGGCGGAAAGATCTCTTTGGGGATCTTCTGATACGCAAAAAAAGCCATCAGCAGCAACAACACCAAAAAGATATGATTGAGCACCGGACGCTCGAGAGCAAAACGCAAAAACGAACGGATCATGGATTGCCTTTTTCAGGAGATACGTGCTGGTTCTCCTCCAGCGTAAAGATCGTATCGGTCACCTGGGTTTTGTATTTGAGTTTTTCGACCCGCATGTGCAGCAGGGTATTCTCTTCGCGCAGGGCGGCGACTTCCCGTTCGAGGTTGTTGATGCGACGACTCTCATAGTAGATGCGATGACTCAGGTAAATCTTGACCAGTGCCAGCAGCAGTACGATCGCCATCGCCGTCAGCACAACGGTGAGTACCCCAAAGGATATGCCGCGTTCGCGATGGGTCTGCATCAAAACTCCTTGAAACGAAACGATCGAAGGCGGGCGCTGCGGCTGCGGGGATTGGTGCGCACCTCGTCCGGGGTCGCTGTGATCGGTTTGCGTAAGGGTATTGTACCCAATTGGTGGTCGCCTCCGCAAGTGCACCGAGGCGCCTGCGGGTCGCAGATGCAGGCGCGCGCCCACTGCCGAAAGCGTCGTTTGACGAGGCGATCTTCCAGCGAATGAAACGTGATCAACGTCACCACTGCACCCGAAGGTCGCATGCGTTCGAGTGCATCGAGGAGTGTTTCGATCTGACCGAGCTCGTCGTTGACCTCGATCCGTATCGCCTGAAAGAGCTGTGTGGCCGGATGGATCTTGCCACGCCGCGCGCCCAGAACCCGCTCGGCCAGAGCGCTTAGCTGCTGTGCGGTCTCGATCGGTGCGCGTGCACGCTCAGTGGTGATCGCCTCGGCCAGACGTGTGGCTGCACGGATCTCGCCATAGTCACGCAAGAGCCGCGACAACCTGTCGGTCGTGTAGTGGTTGACCACCGTATAGGCATCCAGTGGTGCATCGGGATCCATGCGCATGTCGAGCCTCTCGCTGTCAAATCGAAAGCCCCGCTCGGGACGATCCAGCTGCAGCGAAGAGACACCAAAATCAGCTAAAATACCGGTGATCGGCTCGGCATCCAGTTGCGCGATCTGTGAGGCAAAATCGCCTCGATAGAGTCGGACACGCTCGCCATAGGTTTTGAGCCGCTGGCGTGAAAAATCGAGTGCGGTTGGATCGCGATCGATCCCCAGGATACCGATGGTGTTGTATCGCGAGAGGAGTGCATCGGAATGCCCGGCGTAACCGATCGTGCAGTCGACCACCCATCCGGGCTGAACCGCTGCAAACGACTCGATGACCGCCTCGAGCAGAACCGGTACATGGGGTGCAGTCATTTGATGCGCCTCTTTTTTGGTGGTATAATACCAAAAATTCACCCAAAGCACCCCGGAGGCCAACGCCGGAGTGCCGCAAGGAGCCCTGTTATGGACCATCGGCATCTGATCGAAGCGATTCAGCACGTTTCGCTGGCGATGTTTCGCAAAAACTTTTTCGGCGTTTTTCATGGTTCGATTTCGGCGCGTATGCATGATGCGTCGTTTCTCATCAACACACGGGATGCGATCCTTGATGCGGTGGACGAAGCGACACTGGTGGAGCTTGAGTGCGGTCAGTACGACTATCGCTGGAACCACGCCAGTGACGATGCGCGCATTCATGAGCAGATCTACCGGGAGATTCCCCATGCCAAAGCGGTAGCGTGTGCGATGCCGCCATACGCCTCGGCGTATATGCTTGACCATGAGACGTTTACACCCCGGGACTACTACGGTGTGCAGCTGGCCGGTACGATTCCGGTGCTCGATGCGCATCCGTTCGATACGTGGCATGCGCGGGCTCCGCACGCCATTGC
>CAZWMZ010000041.1:0-1742 GCA_964634965.1 uncultured Nitratifractor sp.
GACCGCATCACACGATTCGATGAACTTAACCATCGAATTGGTCAGCAATACCGACTCGGGTACCGCTGTTTTGAGCTCGTCGTACACGTGCAGCACGCTCAGCTCGAGCGCCGCATCCTCCAGGACATTGGCGATCAGATGTGCCCCCATCCGGCCTGTTGAGCCGAGGATTCCTACGCGTATCATTCCTGATGCTCTAACACATGCTCGAGCGCCTGCATGCCTGCCAGCGCTCCGTCGCTGGCAGCACAAACGACCTGTTTGGCCGCGTCGATACGTACATCACCGGCCGCATAGAGACCGGATACACTGGTGCGCATCTTCAGATCGACGATCACTTCGCCGTTGTCATTGACAGCACACAGATAGCTGCCATCACTTTGGCGCAAAACGTGGTTGTTAACGTTGTTGCCGACGAACACAAATACGCCCGGAACATCCAGGGTGCGTTTCGAGCCATCCTTGAATGCGATCTTGAGTCCATCAAGCCCCATGGGGCCGCCAAACGCCTCTTCGATCGTCGCATTGAGCACCAGCTCAATCTTGTCGTTGTTCATGACACGCTCGACGGTTGGAGGCGCAGCGCGGAAGGTATCGCGGCGATGGATCAGATAGACTTTTGAACAGATATTGGCCAGATAGAGCGCCTCCTCGAGCGCCGTGTCTCCCCCACCGAGAACCGCGGTGGGTTTGCCTTTGTAGAAGAAGCCATCGCAGGTGGCGCACGTGCTTACGCCGCGACCAAAAAACTCCTCTTCGCCGGGAAAGCCGGCGCGACGCGGGGTGCTTCCTGTCGCGACCACGACCGTCTGAGCCTCCTGTGTCTCGCCGCCATCAAGGTGAATCACAAAGTGATCCCCCTCTTTGGTCACCCGCTTGACTTCACGCATCTCGTGTTTGAGCCCAAAATGCATGCACTGTTCGGGCCACGGCTCCATCAGATCCATTCCCGTCATTCCTTCGCGGAAAACACCAGGATAGTTTTCGATTTCACTGCTCTGGGTGATCTGCCCGCCGGGGGCTCCCATCTCAAACATCGTGACCTTTTTGAGGCCACCGCGTGTCGCATACAGTCCGGCGGTCAAACCTGCTGGACCGCCTCCGATAATAGCACAATCAAGCATACTCAATATCCTCCTGAATAGTTGTGAACGGTTAATAAAACCAATGATACCGAAGATTGGCTTGATTAACTATTCAGCAAGAAGGAAGCAGCATCCGGTCGCCCGAGCGGGCGATCCGAAAACGCGATCAGTCGAGCAGCGCTTTGAGCTTCTCTTCGAAGACACCTTTGCCGGCTGCACCGATCATCTGGTCGGCCAGTTGACCGTCTTTGAACCAGAGCATTGTGGGGATCGAGCGAATGCCATACTTGATCGCGATCTCCTGCTCTTCGTCTGTGTTGACCTTTGCGATGGTCGCTTTGCCCTCATACTCTTCGGCCAACTCTTCGACGACCGGAGCGATCATGCGACACGGAGCACACCAGGGCGCCCAGAAGTCAACCATAGTGACCCCCTCGGCGATGGTAGCATCAAAGTTTTCATTGGTCAGTTCAACGTATTTTGCCATTGCGGTTTCCTTTGTCGGATATTTTTTGAAAAGCGATTATACAATCATTTTTCTAAGGGTTTATAGCATATCGGAGTAATTTTGTCAACTTTTTTCGAAATCCCTTTCAAGATCCCGCTCTAAAGGGTAATATTCTCGATCAATTCCACCTCTCCTTGTCGTACCAGCAG
>CAZWMZ010000042.1:0-1914 GCA_964634965.1 uncultured Nitratifractor sp.
CCGGAAGGATGCAGCATGAACAAACGCGCATGGATACTGCTGGGGATACTGGTCGCACTGGTGCCGCTGGGGCTGATCAGCCAGAGCGCGGCCTGGGGCGAATGGGACAACAGCTACTACCAAAAACTGCTGGGCTTCATCCCCAAAGGGATTGCGCACGCCAATGGAGTGGAAGGTCTCTTGCCCGATTACAGCCTGCCGTCCATCGGATCGGTCGGAGGCTATTATCTCTCGGCACTTGTGGGGATCGGGTTGCTGTTTGGCATCTATTTTATCCTGCACAAATGGGTGAAACGCGGATGAGAGAGCGGTGGATTTTTTTGACGGTCTTTTTCGGCCTGTTGATCCTCAAAGAGCCCTTGTGGCTGACCGGTGCCATTGCAGCGTTATGGATCGTCTCGTATCGCGACTGGCAAAAAACCAATCGCAAGGTGCTCAAGGCCTTTGTGCTCTTTAATCTCGGTATTTCACTGGGCTACATCGTCGTCGCCTATTTCAAAGGGATTTCCCCTTGGTCGTATCTGCTCTATATCAACCTCAAAGTCTATGCGATGACCTATTTTGTCTTTTGGTATTTTGGTCGCATCAACGTCGTAGCATTCGTGAGCTTTTCGCGTGAATTGAGCTATCTGCTGACCATCGCCCTCTCGCAAATCGTCTCGTATAAAAAAAGTTTTGATGATTTTGTGCTCGCTTATCGGTCACGGGTACTGCGCCGAATGCGTTCACGGGAGTATGCCTTTGTGGAGCGGGTGTTTGGCTTTTTCTTCGCCAAAGCCCTGCACGAGAGCCAGGAGCGTGCCCTGGGTATGAAAGCAAGGGGGTTCTTTGATACAGCTAAATAAGGTAAGCTACCGTTACGAAGAAAAGCCGGCACTCGAGCCTGTCGATCTGCAGATCGCCCGAGGGGAGCATCTGGTGTTGCTGGGCAACAACGGCAGCGGAAAATCGACCCTGCTGCGGATTCTTGCCGGACTCTATTTCCCCAAAGGTACATACCGCTTCGACGGAATAGATGTGACCAAAAAAAGCATCGACGCAGCTTTTCGTCGTCGTGTCGGCATCGTCTTTCAAAACCCCGAAAGCATGCTGTTTAACCCAACGGTGTACGATGAGATCGCCTTTTCGTTGCACGAATTCGGGATCGACAATGTTCGCGAACGTGTTAAACGTATCGCCGAAACATTTGGTTTGCGATCGCTGCTGGAGACCAACCCTCTGCAACTGAGCGGAGGCGAAAAACAAAAAGTGATGCTCGCAGCGATTTTGGTGTACGAGCCCGATCTTCTGCTGCTGGATGAGCCCACTGCCGCGATGGATCCGCGGACAACCGGCTGGTTTATCGATATGATTCTCGATCTCGATACGACGGTGGTCGTGGCGACACACGACCTGCATCTAGCGTATGAGATCAGTGAACGTGCCGTGGTGATCAATGAGGAGCACCAAATGATTTTCGACGGCAACATCGACGAACTGTTTGGTGACGAAGCACTGTTGATAGAGGCCAACCTGATCCACAAACATCGCCACAAGCACAAATCACTGGCACACAGCCATTACCATGTACATTTGTAACCCAACAGCAAAGGAGAAACCGCCATGTGTTTAGAATGCGGATGCAGCATCGGAGGCGCAGAAGCAGTTCACGCTCACGCCCACACACAAAATCACGACCATCACGATCACGATCACAGTCACGATCATCATCACGATCACGACGAACAAAGCCACGCTCACCAAGAGGCGCATGAAAACCTCTACCACAATCCTCAGCTCAATGATGCCAAGACCATCTCGGTCATCCAAAAAATTCTCGACAAAAACGACCACGAAGCCGACCACAACCGCGCCCATCCTGAAGAGCATGGGATACTCGGAATCAACCTCATGAGCAGTCCCGGCAGTGGCAAG
>CAZWMZ010000043.1:0-4248 GCA_964634965.1 uncultured Nitratifractor sp.
GCGATCGATTCGGTGCTCGATATGGCCGTATCGCTTTTCAACTTTTTTGCGATCAAAAAGGCCGAAGAGCGCCCCAACGATCGTTTTCAGTACGGCAAAGGCAAGATCCAGGCGATCGCCGGTGTCATCGAGGGGACGATCATTACCCTCTCGGGTCTCTTTATCCTCTATAAAGCGGTTGAGAAGTTCGTCACTGGATCGACCACAGCCTATGTCGGTACGTCGGTGCTGGTGATGCTCGCGTCGCTGGTGTTGACCTGGTGGTTGGTGCGCTACCTGCTCGGCGTGGCCGAAGCGACCGACAACATCGTCATCAAATCGGACGCGCTCCACTACCAGACCGACCTGCTCAGCAACGGTGCGGTACTGCTCGCGCTCGCGCTGGTATGGCTGACGGGCTGGGACTGGCTCGATGCGCTCTTTGGTCTCGGGATTGGGGTCTACATTATCTATTCGGCCTATGCCATCATTCACGAAGGGATCATGATCCTGCTCGATGAGGCGTTGCCGGGTGAGACCGTAGCGGCCATCGGTGAGATTATCGGTTCTCATCCGCGCGTACGCGGATATCACTGGCTCAAAACCCGCACCGACAGCAGTGCAAACTTCGTCGAGTTTCATCTCGTGCTCACCCCGGAGATGACACTGGATGAGGCCCATCGGATCGCCGAAGCGATCGAGGAGCGCATCGTCCAGCTCGATCCGACCAAAGGGTGGGCGATCACCCCTCACTTTGACCCGCATGACGATGAACACATCAATGAGCTGATGTTCGCCGGTCGTTATGCGTCCGCCTCCGACGATGCGTAGAGCGATCTATCTGACCTCGCCTGTGTTGAGGCAGGGGACCGAATCGCTTCCCATGATCACTTTTCGCATGGTGGCCGACACGATCGACTACCAGGAGTGTGATACACTGATGTTCACCTCCAAACAGGCCGTAGCCAGTGCCGAAACGATCGATCCGCACTGGAAAACCTATCCCACCATTGCTATTGGTGCAGCCACGGCAGCTCAGATCGAACGACTCGGCGGTACGGTGCTCTACCACCCGAAACGTTTTTACGGTGAGACCCTTGCGCAGGAGGTGCTCGAGCGGTTCCGGTCACGTCGGATTCTCTATCTGCGTCCCCGCGTTGTTTCGTTTGACAGTCGAGCGTTTCTTGCTCAGGCTGGCTATACCCTCCGTGAACAGATTCTGTACGAGACCGTGTGCCGTACTTACTCTGCAGATGCGGCACCGCCACCGGGCGCAATCGTCGTCTTTACCTCCCCTTCGACAATCCACTGTTTTCTCAAGCGTTTTGCCTGGCGCGATGACTACACCGCCATCGTCATCGGTGAAGCGACCCGCAAACATCTCCCTTCTGAATGCGACTATCGCGTCGCCCCCTATCCGCTGATCGATGCGTGTCTTGAGACGGCTCGGCAGATAGCAAACGCATAGAACTCTGTGAAGGTACGCACTTTAAATTTCTGTTTTGGGGCCCGGGATAAGAGGTGCCTTACATGAATACTGGTATAATGGGAGCACCTGAGCAGTGCGCGAATGTGCATTAGGGGGTCCAACATTTCTTGCTTGGGGGACATGTAGACCGCTGGTGTGTGGGTGACGCCGCTTGAGCCCCGAACACGGGCGAGGCGTTGCCCCCTGAAGGGGGTCTCTCTCCTCCACCGTTGGCTGAATAGGGCCGACGCCGCACTCTACGCCTGCTCGGGCTTATTTTAATTAAAAATTAAAAATTATAAATTACAAAATAAGGTCATGTGTATGAAGGTTCTTATTGTTGGTAGCGGGGGGCGTGAGTATTCGATCGGATTGGCGATGCAGCGTGATCCGAATGTCGAAAAGATCTGGTTTGCGCCGGGGAATGGTGCGACCGATGCGTTGGGGGAGAACATTGCGATCAGTGATTTTGAGGCGTTGGCGCTCTTTGCCAAAGAGCAGGGGATTGATTTGACCGTCGTCGGGCCCGAGGCGCCGCTGGTGGAGGGGATCGTGGATCGGTTTCATGCGCACGATCTGACGATCTTTGGCCCGACGGCTGCGGCGGCGCAGCTGGAGGGGTCGAAGATCTTTATGAAAAATTTCCTCGCCCGCTACGCCATCCCGACGGCCCGTTACATCGAGACCGGTTCGCTTGCTGAGGCGGAGGCGTTTATCGATACATTGCCTGAGCCGGTCGTCGTCAAAGCCGACGGCCTGTGTGGCGGCAAAGGAGTCATCATCGCTCCGACCCGCAACGAGGCCAAACAAGCAGCCAAAGATATGCTCTCAGGCACTGCGTTTGGCGAAGCAGGAACACGGATCGTCGTCGAGGAGTTCCTCGATGGCTATGAACTCTCGATCTTTGCGGTGTGCGATGGCAAAGATTACGTCGTCTTGCCTGCGGCACAGGATCACAAACGCCTGCTCGATGGCGATGCGGGTCCCAATACCGGCGGCATGGGTGCCTATGCACCCACCCCACTGGTAGACGCATCGATCTACGCCAAAGTCGATGAGCGGATCATCCGTCCGACGCTGGCGGGCATGGAGGCGGAGGGACACCCCTTTACCGGCGTGCTCTTTATCGGGCTGATGATCGTCGAGGGCGAACCGATCGTGCTGGAGTACAATGTGCGTTTTGGTGATCCGGAGTGCGAAGAGCTCATGCCGCTGCTCAAATCCCCTGCGAGCGAACTGTTTTACAAGGCCGCTGCGGGTCGACTGGCCGAGGCGTCAATCGACTTTTACGACCGCTACGCCGTGGGGGTGGTGCTGGCCAGCCGCGATTATCCCTACAAAAGCTCGCCTCCGGCGGAGATTGTTGTCGATGCGATCGTGCACGAGGATCTGCGTGAAAACACCCATATCGCGTATGCCGGTGTCAGCCGGGGCGATGACGGGAAGCTCTATGCCACCGGCGGACGGGTGTTGGTGTGTGTTGGACTGGGCGACTCGATTGCACAGGCGCGCGACCGAGCCTATGGTCTGGTTGGCCAGGTGCATTTTGCAGGCAAGCAGTGCCGCACCGACATCGCCTGGCAGGCCCTGAAGGCGGGTGCGTGAACGGCGAACAGGCACCTCTGGCATCGCTGGGGCGGCGCACTACAGCCATGACGATCGATCTGCTGGTGCTCTCGGGGCTGGTTTTGGTTCTCTTTTACGATCAGCTGATGGTGCTGGCGATGCAGCTGCAGACAGCAAATACGCCGGAAAAGCTGGAGCAGTTTCGATACGCCATGGCGACCTTTAGCCGGCAAAATCTCCCTTATCTGTTTGCACTCTATGCTGCTTATCACGCCTTTTTGGTTGGAGCGACCGGAGCGACACCGGGAAAATACCTTGTTCGGATCGAAGTGGTCGATGCGGTTACCGGTGCGCGTCCGGGGTGGATGGCGGCACTGGTTCGGGCACTGGGACGGACCGTAGGCGAGTTGCTTCTGCTCTATGCCACCTTTGTGCCTGCCTGGTTTACCGAACGCCGTCAGACCCTCCATGACCTGCTGGCCAATACCGTTGTGGTTCAGCGAAAAACGGTGGTGCGACCGTGACGCCGGAGACGATCCATCAGGCACTTGAGACGCTGGGGCTGCCGCCATTAATTACGCGCGAGGATATCCGTCGGCGCTATCGAGCCCTGGCGCGCACCCATCACCCCGACCGTACCGGCGATGCGGAGATCATGGAGCGTATCAATGCTGCCTATGCGCTCTTGATGGAGTATGTCGAGACCTTTCGGTATCGGTTCGATGCCGATGAGATCGCTCAGCACTATCCGGAGGGGGAGCATGCCCAAAAATTCCGAATCTAAGCCGCTCTTTGCCGATCACACCGATGCCGCGGAGCAGTTGATCGAGGCGTTGCCGATGGAGGAGTGGCGTCAGCGGGATATGGTGGTAGTGGCGGCCAGCCCGGAGGGGATCGGCATCGCCGCGACCATTGCGCATCGGCTGGAGGCACCTCTTGACTGGATCATCAGCGAGCCGGTTCCCGCCCCAAACAACCCCCAGCAGCCCATTGCACGCGTGAGCGAAACCCAGACACTGGTGATCGATCGAGCCCTGGTGGAGGCGTTTGGGATCGATGAGGATTATGTCTACACTGAAGCGCAGCGGATTTACGACGAGGCAATCCTCTCCTGCGTGTATCGTTGTCGTGAAGGTCAGTCGCTCACTGCGGTCACCGATCGAGTGGTGTTGCTGGTGGATGAGAGTGCTGAGACCGGCGCTACGGCACTGGTGGCGATCAGATCGATGCTGGAG
>CAZWMZ010000044.1:0-2690 GCA_964634965.1 uncultured Nitratifractor sp.
TGTGAATCGGCCCGGGACAGAGGCTCAGGCCTCTTGCCATCATGTTCGATCTATCTTGTGCAGTGCGATTGTTTTGGGCAGCAGATAGAGCAGGTAGCCATCGGTTGGCTTGTGCCGTATCGATTCGATCGCCTGGATGTAGTCGCGCATCTGACGTACGTGGTCGCCGAGGTGCTTGTCGGAGCTTTTATAGTCGATCACCGTGTAGTGATCGGGATACTCCAGAAGCAGATCGATCCGACGCACTTCGCCCCGATAGCTGATGGGCTGTTCTTGCCAGAGGGTAGCCTCAGTGATCAGGGCGCGGAATGACGTGTCGGTTGTGAGGCGCTCGAGGCGCGTG
This sequence comes from uncultured Nitratifractor sp., assembly GCA_964634965.1. Taxonomy (GTDB): domain Bacteria; phylum Campylobacterota; class Campylobacteria; order Campylobacterales; family Sulfurovaceae; genus S017-3. Next base: position 344 of record CAZWMZ010000044.1, read on the forward strand.
CGTATGTCGTCGATCTGATGATCCAGGAGAAGCTGGCCGTAACGATTGCGCATCGCTTCGAGCGCAAACTTTACGGTGCCGGGATCGAAATCGGTCATCATCTCCAGCGCATAGTGCAGCGCGGTACCGAACAGAATCGCATTGCGATCGTGCGCATCCTCCTCGGGTGTTGATGACGACGGTGTGGGTTGCGAGCCGTAGTGCTCGGGTGCCGGTCGATGCAGAGGAGTGCGGTCATGTGGTGGAGTGGCTGACGGGACCGAAGCGCGAACCGGAGTGCCGGTTGAGGTGGGCCGAAGATCGATGGGATCGAACAGAGACTCTTTGGAGCGACGCAAAACGTTCAGTCCGGTTGCGGCACGGGTCATTGCGACGTAGAGGAGATTAAGGCGGTCTTTGTGCGCGAGTGCACGGGCACGGTCAAGTGCCTGGGCATATTCGGCATCGACATTCTCCCGTTTGCTGCTGCGCAGATAGATGTGACGCAGGGAGAGATCCTCCTGGTAGTCAAACAGCAGAGCCGATCGATCCGGTGGCGGACGCTTGAAGCGGTCCAGAACGATCACATGCGCAAACTCCAATCCTTTGGCGCCATGTATGGTCATGATCTGTGCGCCAGAAAGCGAGTGGGGAGCGACCTCGATCTGGCTCAGCCTGAACGCATCGAGAAAGAGACTCACATCCTCAAATCCGGCGGCAAATTCGAGCAGGCGCAGGAGATTGGGGTCGCGATCAAAAAAGGAGAAATCGCGGATCAGTTGATCAAGCATCTGCAGTGGAGTCATCCAGACGTTGCAGGTGCTCCGATCCCACTCTTCGAGCGTGCGGCCGCTCTGGATCAGCAGGGGATAGGCATCGATGGGATCACCCCGATACAGATAGGCAACCATGGCGACCAGGGCGGCAACCGGTGAAAGGGTGCGCAGGGAGCTGGAGGTTTTTAGACGTGTGGGAATGCCTGCAGTCTGGAGGGCATCCTGCAGGGTTTGGCCGTTGGCGTTGGTCGCAACGAGAAACGCAAGGTCGCTCCACGCAACGTTGTAGTGATCGTGCAGGGTTTTGGCGCGGCGGAGGGCCGCATCGATCAGTTCGTCTTCTGTATCAACCTCCTCAACATACACATACCCTTCGGATGCACCAGGAGCAGGTTTTTGAGGATGATAATCGGGCATGGTCTCGACAAACCAGCTGTTGACGTGCTCGATCACGTGGCGACTGCTGCGGTAGTTGGTATCCATGGGTTCGACGGGGATCTGGTAAAGGCTGGCAACACGATCAAAAAGTGCTTCGACTCCGCCGCGAAAACGATAGAGGGACTGTTTGGTATCTCCGACATAAAAAAAGCTTCGAAACTCTTTCTGCCCTTTGCCCGCGGTGATCTCGCCGATCAGTGGTTCCAGCAGCAAAAACTGCAGCGTAGAGGTGTCCTGAAACTCATCGAGCAGTATGTGATGAAAGTGGGCATCGATCCGAAAATAGATAAAAGCCCGATCGGTCTCCCCCCGAAGCAAGCGGTGCGCCAGCAGGGTGGCGTCGTCGAAGTGCAGTATCCGCTCGGTGCGTGCCTGGTCGATGCGTACGGTACGATACGCTTCGTAGAGCTCGAAGAGGCGGGAGAGAAGCTGCGATTCGCGCAGACGGCTCCAGCGGGCCAGCAGCGAACGCAAGGTTTGATAGTCGGTTTCGATTTGGGGGTATTTTGCGACATATTTTGCAAAGTTGCGATGCGCTTTCAGGGAGGCCTTTTCCATCACCGACTTGCGTAAAAGATCCGAGGCAGATGCGGGGGCAAAGGCATTGATGGCGGTGGATGAAGCGCCTGCGTCGATGACGGCTTGTTGCAGGCGTGTTCGGACCGTTTCGATCTGCTGCTGTGTAGCCTCAAGGGCGTGTGCCTCAGGCGGAGACGGCGGGGTATTCAGAAGCGGATCGAGGGCATAGAGTTGTTCCAGCAACGATCGGAGTTTGTGGAAACGTTTGTCCTCGATCAGCAGCGATACGGTGCGCAATCGATGGAGTTGGTCGTAACGGTAGAGGTGCTCAACCAGCCTCCGGGTGGTGGCATCGGGATCTTCGATCTGCACGACAAAATCCGGTTCCAGTCCTATCTCCAGTGAGGCCGAACGGAGAATTGAGGTGAAAAAACTATCGAGTGTGACGATGTGATTGGGCTGCGCAAGAAAACGCGCAAGCACGCGCGGCTGATGTGCCAGAAGTGTTTTGCGATCCATCCCGGTCTGGTTGTGGATTGATTCGATCAGGGGTGCAAAACGAGCTTCGGGGGGATGGCGGAAGGCATCGATTACCGGATGGCGCATCTGGGCAGCTGCCTTGTTGGTAAAGGTCG
>CAZWMZ010000045.1:0-3823 GCA_964634965.1 uncultured Nitratifractor sp.
AGCGTCTACATCGAGTCGATGCCCCAGTCGAATCCAACATAGTTTTCAATGCATTGAATCCCGCTTTGGTTGTTTGGGTTTTTGTATTAAGGGTATCTCTATGGCAAAATTTGGGTATAATCTTTCGATCAATCCATACGCAGAAGATATATTATCCATGAAAAAAGTCGCCATACTCGGTCGCCCCAATGTGGGCAAAAGCTCTCTGTTTAATCGCCTTGCGCGTCAACGCGATGCGATCACTTCGGATGTCAGCGGCACCACGCGCGATGTCAAAAAACGGATCGTCACCATTTCGGAGAATCGCGATTTTGAAGTGCTCGATACCGGAGGGATCGACTACTCCAGCGATCTCTTTTCCAAAGTCGGCGATATGGCGATGAAAGCCGCCTCCGAGGCCGATGTGATCCTCTATATGGTCGATGGCAAAACCCTTCCCGATGACGAAGACAAGCACCTCTTTTATCATCTCCAAAAGCTGGGCAAACCGATCGCTTTGATCGTCAACAAAATCGATAATGACAAAGAGGAGCAGACCCGTTTTTGGGAATTTGTGGAGTTTGGGGCTGAAAACATCTTCGCCATCTCGGTCAGCCACAACCGCAAGCTCAACCCCTTTTATCGCTGGCTCGAACAGCATATCCCACCCCGCGAAACACCCACCGAGCCTGCTACGATCGTCGATGACGATCTCGCACTCGAACAACTCCTCGACGGGGAAACTCCTCTCCCGGAAGAGGAGGATCGCACTATCCGTGTAGCGATCATCGGGCGGGTCAATACCGGCAAAAGCTCTCTGCTCAACGCCCTGCTGGGCGAAGAGCGCTCGGTTGTCAGCGACGTAGCCGGCACGACGATCGATCCTATCGACGAAACCCTGATCCACGACGGATACGAAATCACCTTTGTCGATACGGCCGGTATCCGCCGACGGGGCAAGATCGAAGGGATCGAAAAATACGCCCTCAACCGTACCGAAGCGATGCTTGAAAAGGCCGACATTGCCATCGTGATGCTCGATGCAAGTGTGGGGATCACCGAGCTGGACGAGCGGATCGCCGGCATTACCGAAACGTTCAAACTCGGCACCCTCATCGTCCTTAATAAATGGGATATCCGAGGGGATCGCACCTACGAAGAAGCGATCCAGGAGGTGCGCGATGAGCTCAAATTTCTCCATTTTGCCCCCATCCTCACCCTTTCGGCCAAAACCGGCAAGCGGGTCGATCGCATCCTCGATACGCTCATCGCGATCCATCGGCGCTACACCCAGCGCATTCCGACGAGTCAACTCAACGAAGTCCTCCAGCGCGCCATGCGCCGTCATCAGGTACCCAGCCACCACGGTGCACGGGTGCGGATCAAATTTGCCACGCAGTTCGCCACGCGTCCCCCGCGCATCGCACTGGTGGTCAACAAGCCGGAATTTCTTCATTTTAGCTACAGGCGTTACCTGGCCAACGCCTTTCGCAATGCCTTCGATTTCGAGGGCGTTCCACTCGACATCGTCGCCCGCAAACGCGGCCAACGCGACGACACACCCCAACCCCAATCAGGAGACACACCATGAGCATCGCAATCATCGGCGGCGGCATCAGCGGTCTGGCGACGGCGTTTTATCTCAAGCGCGCTCAACCCGATCTGGAGATCACCCTCTACGAAAAAGCCCCCAGGCTTGGCGGCAAAATGATGACCCAGGAGGTCGAAGGCTTTTTGTTCGAAGAGGGAAGCAACGGCTTTTTATCCAACAAGCCCGACACGCTCGATCTGGTCAAAGCGTGCGGTGCCGAAGCGCTGCTCTTGCGCAGCAGCGATGCGGCGCGTGTGCGTTTTATCTACAAGGAGAGACTGGAACAGCTCCCCGAATCGCCAATGGCTTTTCTCAAGACACCGCTCTTGTCGTTGCAGGGCAAACTGCGGGTAGCCGGAGAGTTCTTTGTTCCACCGCGTCAGGAAGAGGGAGATGAGACGCTTCAGAGCTTTGGCTATCGCCGGGTCGGCAAAGAGATGACCGATACCTTTCTTGATCCGATGGTAGCAGGCGTGTTCGCATCGGCACCGGACAAGATCTCTGTGCAGGCGGCTTTTCCGGCGGTGGTGGCGCTCGAAAAGGAGTACGGCGGTCTCTTCAAAGGCATGATGGCCAAACGTAAAAAAGAGGCTGGACCTGGCGGTGTGCTGATGAGTTTTGAGGGAGGTGTGAGCAGATTTGTTCAGGCTTTGGCAGACTCGATGGAGATCACGATCCATACCGATGCTGCAGTCGAGCGTCTCATCCAAAACGATGCGGACTATACGGTCGTTGTCGATGGAGAGCAACAGAAGCATACGCGCGTTGTGCTCGCGACACCGGCCTTTGTCAGTGCCGATCTGGTACGCGAGATCGATCCCGATCTGGCTGCGCAACTCGATGAGATCGAATACTCTCCCATCAGTGTGGTGGGCTTGGGCTACGATCACCTCGATCATCCGTTGCGTGGCTTTGGCCTGCTGACCACCGCATCGGCACAGCAGGAGATCCTCGGGGTGCTCTGGGACAGCTCGATCTTTGATGACCGCGCTCCCGAGGGCAAAAAGGCGTTGCGCGTCATGATCGGCGGTCAGCGCAACCCCGATCTGGCACGCAAAAGCGACGACGAGCTCATCGCCATGGCGATCCGGGGAGTCGAGGCGACCATGGGCATCACCACGCCACCGACCGTCACCTATGCCAAGCGCTGGGAGCGAGGCATCCCAAACTATCGCCTCGGACACCTGGAACGCATGGAGAAACTCTTCGCCACCCTCAAAAAACATACCGGATTACACCTGAGCGCCAACGCCTATTTTGGCGTAGGCCTAAACGACTGCATCGCCAACTCCAAACAAGCAGCAGAAAACATCCTCGCCGACGAAGGGTGATGGGGGGGGTGTTTTGGTGTTGGGTGATGGGTGAAGAGTGAAGGGGTATTTTCTTTTTTAAATGCGGGACTAAAGTCCCGACCTCATTTTACTTTTTACTTCTCGAAGGATATCTGATTGAAGCGGGACTGAAGTCCCTGCTCCAACCTGATTGCTTCTATTTTCTCATTTTTAATTCTGCTGGTATCCAGGCTGTGATGCTTAGCGTCAACAGAATCATCAGGATCCATCCCCAGATGGTGAGGGCATCGCCGCTGTCGCTTTTGATATCGACACAGGGGCATTCGATCGCGGCGTCGAGTGTGAGGTCGGAGGGGCGGTTGGGTCCGACGATGACGCTGCGGGTGATGCCGGAGCTGGGATCGATGTCGTTTTCATTGATAGCGTTGTCGGTATTGTCACTTTGGGTTGCGGTTTTGGAGAAGTCATACTTGTCGCTTGCCAGATCGCCGGGGATATGGAATCGGACGTAGTAGGTTCCTGCCGGAACATAGAAGTGGTAAGATCCGTCGGTGTCGGTTTTGACCTCGGCGGGGAATCCGGTATCGACATCGACCAGAGCTGTGTGAGTTTCGTCGGTCCAGTAGAGCTTGTGCTTGTTGTGATCGAGCAGCTCGACCAGGGCGCCCTTGATGGGACGATCGGTATCGGGATCGTAGCGGCCGTCGTTTTGGTCGTCGATCCAGAAGTGGGTGCCGATGAGGTACTTGAGCTCATCCGAGGCGCCCGGCGGGCGGATACCCATATCGATGGTGGGGTTGTGCTGACCCGGATAGAGGACGATATTTCGGACATATCCATTGGCATCAGGATCGCTGTCGAGGCTGTCGTCTTTGCCCTGATTGGATTGGGTCGGGATGTAATGATCGGGCAGATGACTGAAGTGTACCGTCCAGAGCCGAGTCGGATCGAGATGATCGAA
>CAZWMZ010000046.1:0-4362 GCA_964634965.1 uncultured Nitratifractor sp.
CGAGATCGCTATGCACGCCGCTGCCATGGCGCCCAAAAGCCTCACCTACCAAGACCTCGACCCCGAGTATGTTGCCGCTGAGACCCACGGCCGCATCGAGGCGATCAAAAAAGAGAACGAAGAGCTTGAGCGTCTGGGCAAGCCTCTCAAAAACGTCCCCGAGTTTGTTTCGCGTGCTCAGCTGACCGATGAGGTCATCGCCGCAGCCAAAGCCGAAATCGAAGCTGAGCTCAAAGCCGAAGGCAAGCCCGAGAAGATTTGGGATCGCATCGTACCAGGCAAACTCGACCGCTTCATCTCTGACAACACTACCCTCGACCAAGAGCAATGCCTCCTCGACCAAAAATTCGTCATGGACGACAGCAAAACCGTCGGAGAATACTTCGCCGAAAAAGCTGCCGGCAAAGCCGAGATCACTACCTTTACTCGCTTGGAAGTGGGTGAGGGTATTGAGGTGGAAGAGGAAGATTTCGCCGCCGAAGTCGCCAAACAGATGGGAGGAGCGTAAAGCAAACGACACCTGCGTGTCGTTTGTAGCTCCGCACGGCGATCCGTTTATGCAAAAGCGAAGCGTTGCATAGGATACGCCCGGGACAATAGTCGTTATGTGGGCGTAGCCCGCAAAACAAACGTAAAGCAAACGACACCTGCGTGTCGTTTGTAGCTCCGCACGGCGATCCAACTGACGTGAGGAGTGAGGCGAAAAGCCCACCCTGCGGGCATCGAGATCTTTTGCCTGGATTGCGTTAGACCTTTTCGACTTGGCTTTGGTCAGCCCAACAAAGGTCTGCCTTGCACAAACAAAAGCTGTCGTTTGTTTGGGTGTGATCTATTTTTAGAGATGTCTTAAAGCCTCAGCTCCGGAGAACACATAAAATATTATCGACAATATAATCCCAAGGCAACACTCTGTGCGCTCATGTACGGTGTTCTGCAAAACCTTTTGCTATAATACTCCCAAACCAAACCAAGGCACTTCATGTCCTCCGATATCCTTTTGAACGCGACTGCTCTTTCGCATGCGTTTGATTATCCATTGTATCGTGATGTTGCCCTGACATTGCATGCAGGGGAGTGTGCGTCTGTTCAGGGGCGAAGCGGCAGTGGAAAATCAACGCTTTTGCATACACTCTCGGGATTTTTGCCGCCTCAGTCGGGTCAAGTGGAGGTGCTTGGAGACGATCTCTATGCCTTGAGCGATCTTGAGCGCGATCGCTTGCGTCGGCATACGGTCGGCATCGTTTTTCAGTCGCACTATCTTTTTAAGGGCATGACTGGACGCCAAAACATCGAAGCAGCCGCGATGTTGGCCGGTACGCAACTCGATCCGGCGCTGCTTGATGCGCTCGAGATCGCGGATGTGATCGATCAGAAGGTAAGCGAACTCTCTGGAGGGCAGCAACAACGCGTGTCGGTTGCCCGTGTTTTGTCCAAGCAACCCCTTTTGCTCTTTGCCGATGAGCCAACCGGCAATCTTGACAGTGAAACAGCGGGATTGGTCATGGAGGTGTTGCGCCAGTATATTCATCAGCGCAAAGGCGCTCTGCTGCTGGTCACACACGATTTGGCCATTGCGCAGTCGTGTGCGACGCGTTATCGTCTGGAGGATCAGCACCTGACACGCCTGGGTTGAGCGAAGATGCTTGTGCGCAGACAAGGCAACAAGTGTGTATGTCAGGCCGCCCAAATCTCAAACCAGCGCTGCATGCTTGTGTGTTGTGATGCCCGGGAGCTCTTTGTGTGTAGCCGTTGCCAGTCCTGATGGGTAAGGTCTGGCGCCACGCAAATCCTCCGACAACGTGTGCGGCGCATAAACAGGGGGTTCGATTTCAGGATTTGGGCGGGTATGCGACACCTTTACGCTTTTTTGGCTATAATGCCTCAATTTTTTCAGGAGAGATGCATGAGAGCACGCGTTTGGATGGTTCTACTGTTTGCATTGCTTTTGGTCCATGGCTGTGGTGAGGGACCAGGTGCAGGGCTTTTGAGCTATACCAAGGTGATCAAGACCGAGGAGGTCAATACGGACCTTGCTCAGGCGATGCCGATCTCGCGCCGCTCAACATTTGGATCGTTTCGGATCAATCGCGCCGATATTCAGCCGGCACAGAGCGGGGAGCGCGTGGTGCTTAACACCAACTTTTCGTTGACGACATTTGAGATACCCGAGGGGATTGACGGCACACTGTCGGCGTCCTGCGGCCTGCGCTATGATCCCAAAACACGGCAGATTTTTCTGACCGATATCAAGCCGGGTTCGTTGCAGTTTGGAAACGCATCGTTGGCTGAATATGTCAGTTCCGGTGCCCGACAAGGGATCCATACCATTATCAAAAAAGTCTTCACCGACATTCCCATCTACCAACTTGACTCGAAATATGCCGCAAAATTTATCAAAAAGATCACAGCCTACAAAGGGAACATCGTTATCGTCTATGGACTGTGAGTGGCGCCTGCCAGGGGCTGGCTTACTCTCTCCTTCAACCCCGCACTTCTCCTCGCTTCGCGCTACTTTGCTTGCGCGATCAGTACCCCCTCGATGAGCTTGTCCAGATCACCATCCAGGATCGCATCGACGTTGCTGAAGGCCTGACCGCTGCGGGTGTCTTTGACCTGCTGGTAGGGCTGGAGGACGTAGGAGCGGATCTGGTGACCCCAGCCGATGTCGCTCTTTTCGATGCCATCGATTTCAGCTTGTTTTTTCGCCATTTCGTACTCGTAGAGCCGGGATTTGAGCATCTTCATGGCCGCGGCTTTGTTTTTGTGTTGGCTGCGGTCGTTTTGGCACTGGACGACGATGCCGGTAGGCTCGTGGGTGATGCGGATGGCCGATTCGGTCTTGTTGACGTGTTGTCCGCCAGCACCCGAGGCGCGGTAGGTGTCGATGCGGATGTCTTTGTCTTCGATCTCGATCTCGATGTCGTCGTCGATCTCGGGTGAGACCATGACCGAGGTGAAGCTGGTGTGCCGTTTGGCGTTGGAGTCAAACGGGCTGATGCGCACGAGGCGATGGATGCCGTTTTCGACCTTGAGGTAGCCGTAGGCGTTTTCGCCCTTGATAATAAACGAGGCGTCTTTGATCCCCGCTTCGTCGCCGGGCTGGTAGTCGAGTGTTTCGACCTTGAATCCGTGCCGTTCGGCCCAGCGCAGGTACATCCGATAGAGCATGCTCGCCCAATCCTGCGATTCGGTTCCGCCAGCTCCTGGATGGATCGTCACGATGGCGTTGGCGCCGTCGTGCTCACCGCTGAGCATCATCTGCACTTCGAGGGCATTGATGTGCTCGTTGAGTGACTCGGCATCTTCGTAGAGCATCTCGAGGGTCTCATCGTCTCCTTCGGCTTGCGCGAGCTCAAAATACTCGACCGCATCGTCCAGCGCATCGTGAGCGGCATCGTACGTGGCCAGGATGCGCTCGGTGCGGGTCTTTTCCTGTGAGATTTTACCGGCCGCTTCTGCATCCCCCCAAAAGGCGGGGTCTTGCTGCATCGTCTCGATCTCGCTCAGGCGTGCCCGCAGGGTGTCGGGCTTGACGATGTTGGTAATGTTGCTCATTTTGGTGGTGAGCTCTTTGAGCATCTCACCGTATTCGTATGCGTCCATCGAACAAGGTCCTTTTCCGAAGTGGGCAGCGGGCAGTGGGCAGTGGGGGCGTGTCGATGTTGGCGACCTTTCCCGACTGTGCACGACTCTCTACGCACTTTTTTGGTATGATTTTACCCAAAGAGCACGTAAGGTGAGATTATGAGAACGGTTCGCACGATTCAGGCGCTCCAGGAAGCGCGAGCAGAGCAGGGTGGCAGCATTGGGTTTGTCCCGACGATGGGGGCATTGCACGAGGGGCATATGAGCCTTATCAAACAGGCGCGCAAGGAGAACGACGTCGTGATCGTCTCGATCTTCGTCAACCCGACGCAGTTTCTTGAGGGAGAGGATCTCGATCACTATCCCCGACGTGAAGCGGCCGATGCCCGGCTGTGTGAGGTGGCGGGAGTTGATATTCTCTTTATACCGACGATCGACCAGATCTACGAGGCCGATGAGTTGTGTATCGGCGCCCCGAAGCGCCGAGGGTATATCCTCGAGGGTGCCAAGCGTCCTGGCCATTTTGATGGGATGTTGCAGGTGGTGATGAAGCTGCTCAATCTCACTGGCGCAACGCGGGCCTATTTTGGCAAAAAGGATGCACAGCAACTCGTACTCATCGAGCAGATGGTGCGCACCTACTTTATGCCGGTTGCGATCGTTCCGTGTGAGATCGTGCGCGATGCGGATGGTTTGGCACTGAGCAGCCGCAACGCCTACCTGAGCAGCGAAGAGAAACAGCGTGCCCTCTGTCTCTCGCGCGCCCTCAAAAAAGGA
>CAZWMZ010000047.1:0-10149 GCA_964634965.1 uncultured Nitratifractor sp.
CGATCCTCTCCAACTCAAGCTGTTCGGCTAATGCCATCGTGCCTTTGTTGCGTGTTGTTGAGCAGATTGCTCCCCTTCGCGGGGTACAGATGCACATGTTTCACAGCTACACGGCGTACCAAAATTTGCTCGATGGCCCCCATTATGGCCGCGACATTCGCCGCACCCGTGCCGCTGCAGCCAACATCATTCCCATCGACAGCACCGCAGCGGACGCAACAGCCTACTTTTTCCCTCATCTGGCGGGAAATCTGTATGCCAAAAGCATTCGAATCCCCGTCCCGGCAACGACACTGTACGATCTGGTGATCAAACTCGAAGGCACCCACACACTCGAAGCGGTGCGCAGAGGCATCGTCGAGGCGATCCATCAACACTGGCAGGGGATCTTGGCCGCAACCGACACCCCGAACGTCTCGAGCGACTACATCGGCGACCCTCACAGCGCGACAGTCGATCTGCCTCTGATGGATCTTGCCGGCGGTAACCTGTTGCGCCTGAGCGCCTGGCAGGACAACGAATACGGCTACGCCGCGCGACTGGTCGAGATGGCTTTGGCCGTCTGTGACACCTCCCGATAGCGTTCAGTCCAAACCACAAATAGACATTCGCGACCCTGTGCCACCATCGCATCCAGAGGCTTACGTGTAATCCGCTCCGCACCTGCAAAGCCCACCCCGCAGGCATCGAGATCTTTTGCCTGTGCTGCGTTAGACCTTTTCGACTTGGCATTGACCAGGCCTCATTAAAGGTGTGTTTGGGTCTGCCTTGCCCCAGACAAAAGCTTTCGTTTGTTTGGATGTGATCTCTTTTTAGAGATGTCCATAAACTTCTTGCCGGTTGTGTCCGCAAGGCAGAGCTCTGGATCCATGAGAGCGATGAACACATTTGAATGATTGACTTCAAGCGATTGCAACTCCAAGCGTGCTATGATTACCGAAACGTTTCCTGGTTAAGGGGCATCCATGAAGATCGTCATCGCTGGAGCGGGCAAGGTCGGTTTCGAATTGGCGCGTGCACTGTCGCAGGATCACGATGTGACTGTGATCGACAAGAACGCGCAGGCACTGGAGCGCCTCGGTGAGCTGATCGATATCTATCCGGTCACGGGCGATATCAAAAATCCGGCGACCTATCGCAGGCTGCTCGATCAACAGGTCGATGTTTTTATCGCCGTTACCGACAGCGACGAGGCCAATATCCTCTCAGTGCTCATCGCCAGCGACACGATTGCGATCGATCGGCGGATCATTCGTCTGCGGGACGATGTGTTTGCCCAAAGCCGCTTTTTAAACCAAACCGGTGCGCTCGAGCCGGTGTTTCCGTATCGCCTCTCGGCCGAGACGGTACGGTGGCTGCTGCGCTACCCCGAAGCCAACAACGTTAAACATTTCGCCCATACCCGCCACGCTCTAATCTCGATCAAAGTGGACAATCCGCTGCACGAGGCCAAGACGGTCGAGGAGTTCGAAAACGATCGCCTCAAAATCGTCGGACTCGAGCGCGACAAACGGTTTATGCTGCCGACCAAAGAGACGGCAATACACCACGGCGATCTGCTCTACTTTCTCGGAGACGGTGCCGTGCTTGAGTCGCTCTATGGACAGCTCGATCTGCAGATGCCGCCCCACATCGAGCACGCAGTCGTTTTTGGGGGCAATGCGTTGGGGATCGAGGTGGCCAAGGTGCTCATCGAAGAGGGGGTGCGCGTCAAGATTGTCGAAAAAGATATCGAACAGTGTCACCGCCTCTCGGATATTTTCCAGGACAAAGCCCTTGTGATCAACAGCCACTACGACGAGGCGATTTTGTACGAAGAGGAACACCTCGACCGGGCCAACATGGTCATCACGACCGACCGCAAAGACGAGATCAACATCGTTCGAGCGCTGCAAGCCAAAGAACATGGCATCCCTAAAGTGATTGCGATCAACAATGAACACAAATACTACCCCCTGATGCATCAGCTTGGCATGGTGGTCGCCCGGGGGCCCCAAACGAGCGTCTTTTATGCCATTCTTGAGTCGATCGCACGGGATGCGACACTGCAGATACGCCATTTTTGTGGCGGCGAAGGGGTAGTGCTGGCGCACACGATCCTGGAAAAATCTACGTTGATCGGCCGGCCGATCCGTGCCTGGAAGCGTGAAGGTTCGCTCTGGGTGGTCCGGGACGATCATATTGGAGCCGTTTCGGCAGAGAGTCGGTTGGATGTGGGCGATATGCTGCTGCTCGTCACGCAGGCTGCGTACGAAAACGAGGGAATCGCGTGGATGCGTACGCTCTGAAAAATCTCGCCAAAGTTTTGGCCTTTGTGGGCATGCTGATTGCGCTCTTTTTTGTTCCGGTGCTTCTCGTTGGAGTCGCAGAGGGCGAAGCGGTCGCTACGCTGGCGCTCTTTGATGGGGGGCTGCTGGCGATCAGCCTCATGGGCTTTTGGCTGCTGCGAAAGCATCGGATCCAGATGCGGATCAAAGATGCAATCGCAACGGTCAATGTCATTTGGATCTTTTTGGGGTTGAGCGGAGCTGTACCGTTTGTGCTTGCGACACACGTCTCGTTTGTCGATGGGCTTTTTGAGGCAGTCAGCGGATACACCACCACCGGAGCGACCATCTATGTCGAGATCGAAGCCCTGCCCAGGCATATCTTGCTGCTGCGCAGTCTGATGCATTGGTTGGGAGGCATGGGGATCATCGTGTTGGGTGTGGGGCTGTTTGCTCTAATCAACCCTACCGGTTCGATGGCGCTGTTCAGAGCCGAAGCGACGGGCAACAAGCTCGAAAAGCTCAGTGCCAAAATCCGCGATACGGCTCTGCACATCTGGGGAGTCTATGCGGCACTGACGCTGATCGATGCGCTGTTGCTCTGGGGAGAGGGGATGAGCGGATTTGATGCGATCAACCACGCCCTTTCGACCCTCTCAACCGGTGGATTTTCGACCAAAAACGCCTCGATGGCCTACTGGAGCGATTCGCCGATGATCTTATGGACGACGACGCTCTTTATGCTCATAGCCGGCATCAACTTTTTGGCGCATCTGCGCCTGTTGCGAGGAGACGGAAGCGGATACCGCAGCGAAGAGGTGCGCTGGTACTTGATCGCATTTGTTGCGCTGGCAGTTGGTCTAAGTCTCGAAGGGATCGAAACGCACAGCAACGGCGACGCATGGATGATGATCACGCAATCCTTTTTTGCGACGGCATCGATCTTGACCACGACGGGATTTGGCGTGGTCGATTACGAACGGTGGGGATCGATGGCAGTGGTGATCGTGCTGATTGCGATGCTGCTGGGAGGCAATGCCGGATCGACTGCCGGAGGGTTCAAAATCAGCCGCTATGTTGTCTTGATGAAAAACGTTGCCCTGCAGGTGCGACGGATGCTGCACCCCAAGGCGGTCATGGCTCTGTATGTTGACGGCAACCGTGTCGGAGTCGAAACGCTGGGGATCATCACCGCCTTTGCGTGGATTTTCACCCTGAGCAATGTTGCCTTGACCTTTTATCTCTATGCACGCGGATACGATCTGATGACATCACTCAGCACAGCGATTGCGACGATCGGCAACATCGGCCCAGGCTTTGCGCGGGTGGGCGTGGTCGAAAACTACGCCTTCTTTTCGGCCGCAGACAAACTGGTGCTTTCGGCGGCCATGATTGCAGGACGGCTCGAATTTTTCACGGTTTTGTTGCTCTTTTCACCTGCATACTGGCGTCGGTTTTGAGGCACCTTTTGACCCCTGCCTCATGGGAGCTAAACAAAAAAGGTGCTATGATTGCCTCTACATTTAATCGAGGAGTCTGCTATGCGCAATGTGATCGCTGCATTGATGGTTGTGTCGCTGCCGTGGGCGGTGCATGCGGTTGAGGGCAAAAAGGTCTTCGAGACCTACTGCTGGGGATGCCACCATCAAACCGCCGAGGCGTTTGGTCCCCCCTTTCGTACGATCGCATCCAAACGCGACGCCGCAACGATTCGCGCCATGATCAGTGATCCCGAAGCGGTCTCAAAGGCACTGGGCTATGCGCGCAACGCCATGCCGAAATTGCAGCTCAAAGAGGACGAACTCCAAGCGATCACCGAGTACATTTTGAGCTACAAACCTGCCTCGACTCAGGGAAAACAGTAGATGTTTCGCCTAAGCAATCTTCTCAAAAGTGTCACCGAAAACCGACCCGAACGTACCCTCGATGGGAGCATCGCGATCTGGAACTTTACCAACCGTTGCAACCTCAAGTGTCTGCACTGCTATTCGCGTGCCGATCTGGATGCAACCGATACGCTTACGACCGAAACGATCCTTGAAACCTTGCCCAAACTGCGCGAAAACGGCATTAAATTCATTATCTTTTCCGGCGGCGAGCCGTTGACACGAAAAGACATATTCGCCATCGCTGCCGAGGCCAAAGCACAAGGGATCATCACCTACCTTTCGACGAATGGCCTCTATGTCACCTCGCACAACGCCGAGCGGATCCTCGATACGTTCGATTACATCGGCATCAGCATCGATGGCAGCCCCAAGGTACACGATGCGTTTCGCGGCCTGAAAGGTTCGTTTGATGCATCGATGAAAGCGGTCGATCTGCTCAACAGCTACGGACGCACCAAGGTAGGGATTCGCTTTACGATCACCAAAGAGACCTACGACGATCTGGGCTTTATCTTCGATCTGGCCGAGCGGCACGGCATTGCAAAACTCTACATTTCGCACCTGGTTTACAGCGGCAGGGGGCTGGACAATCTGGCCATGGATCTGACCAAAGAGCAGCGCCGCAAGGCGGTCGAACTGATCCTTGACAAGGCGTTCGAATATCACGAAAGCGGTCGCGACATTGAGATCGTCACCGGCAACATGGAGATGGATGCGATACGCTTCCTTGAGCGCTTTGCGCAACGCTACCCCGAACAGGCTGATGCGATGCGCCAGCGACTGGAGAGATGGGGCGGCAACAGCGCCGGACGCAAGCTGCTTAACATCGACGCCGAAGGCAATGTCAAGCCCGATCCGTTCTTTCCGAAGATCATCGGAAACATTCTGCATCAGGATTTTGGCGAGATATGGACGCACCACCCCGATCCGCTGCTGAAACGTCTGCGTGAACATCCGCGGCGCATCGGCGGTCGATGTGCTGCGTGCGAACATCTGACGATCTGCAATGGAGGCTCGCGTGCGCGTGCCTATGCGATCCACGGCGATCTCTGGGCCGAAGATCCATCGTGTTATCTTGAAACAGCGGCACCATAATTGTGTTGAGAGAAGGAGTAGGTTTGGGTACAGTCTATCTCACCGGAGCCGGGCCGGGCGCGCTCGATCTGCTGACGGTCAAAGCTTTGCGTCTGATTCGACAGGCCGACGTGATCATCTACGATCGTCTGGCCAACCCGCAGATCCTCGAAGAGGCCAAAGATGGCTGCGAATTCATCTATGTCGGCAAAGCCGACAGCCACCATACGCTGCCGCAGGAGGAGATCAACGAGGTGATCTATCAGGCCGCTTTGAGATACGAAACGGTTGTGCGACTCAAAGGGGGCGATCCGTTTGTGTTTGGCCGCGGCGGCGAGGAGGGGATCTATCTGCGCGAACGGGGTGTGCCGTTTGAACTGATCCCGGGCATTACGTCGGCCATCGCGGTTCCTGAGTATGCGGGCATTCCGGTCACGCACCGAGGGATTACGGTCAGTTTTCGTGTCGTAACGGGTCACGAAGCGACCAAAGAGCAGTCGCAGATCCCCTGGGAGAACTTTCGAACCGATGATACGATCGTCTTCTTGATGGGTCTGCATCGTCTGGAGGTGATCGTCCAAAAGTTGTTGCAGGTTGGCAAGCCGCGCGATTTTCCTATCGCCGTCATCAGCCGCGGCACCTGGCCGGATGAGCGCACCGTCATCGGTACACTCGAGACGATTGTCGCGCAAGCAAAAGAGCTGCCTACCCCGGCACTGATCGTTGTCGGCGAAGTGGTCAAACTGCACGAACAGCTCAGCTGGTTCGAGGGATCGGTTTGATCACTTGATTTATCTGCGTATGCTATAATCCTCTCTCAACAGGCACCCCATCCAATGCACAAAGGGCACCATGTACCGTTTCAGCGAGATTCAACTCTTTTCCAAGCTCAGCGAAGCCAACCTGGACAAGCTGCGCGATCAGGCGATCGTCAAAAGCTTGACCAAAGAGAGCATTGTCTTTTACGAAGGCGACAAGAGCGACTACATCTATGCGGTGCTTGAGGGAACCGTCAAACTCTACAAAACCTCCCCCAAAGGCACGCAGGTTCAGATCAACCGCTTTGAGGCACCGGCGGTCATCGGCGAATATGCCTGTTTTGAAAAAGCACCCTTTCCGGCCACCTGCGAATTTGTCACCGAGGGCAAGATCGCCAAGATACCGGCGTCCTATATTTTTGAGCTGCTGCGCGAAGAGGATTTTGCGCTGGAGATGATCAAATCGCTTACGAGCAAGGTGATGATCCTCTCGGCTCTGGTGCACAAAGAGACCATCTTCTCTTCCGAAGCCAAGGTTGCCAAAATGCTGCTGGATAATGAGGAGATCTTCTACAAGCTCAAGCACAATGAGATCGCAGCGATTCTGAACATAACCCCTGAGACCCTTTCACGTATCTTGAAAAAATTCAAGACCCAACATTACATCGAAGGGCTCAAAGAGGGGCGCGTTCGGATCCTCGATCCCGAAGGTCTCGATCAGGTGATCGAGACCAACAAAGTCCTCACCTGTACCAACTGCATCGCCCAGTTCAAAGCCGACATTGGCTACGAGGAGAGCTGAGCCACCTCATCGGATCCGATCGGTATCGTGACTGTTTTAGCTGTATTGGATCTCTGGATGAGGCTCAGGTGCATCATCGATTGTACGAACGGCTCAGTGTGGTGTTGTGTGACTTACCCTGCTCCCAGGGAGAACAGTAGCATGGTACCCAAAGAGTGTTACATTTGTGTTAAGGGCATCTTTAGGACATCTCTAAAAATAGCTCATCGTTTCGATTGCGGGATTCAGTGAGGCAGCATGATGGTAAACTCGGCTCCTTCGTCGAGATTGCGCGCATGAATGCGTCCGTTGAATTTGGTTTCGATGATGCGTTTGGACATGTAGAGTCCGATGCCGGTGGATGGGGTCTTCTTCTTGCTTTTGAAGGGTTTGAAGATATCATCAATGGGGTCGATCTGGATGCCGCCGACGTTGTCGCGAATGCGCAAAATGATATCGGTATCGGTATCGTAGAGGCTAAGATCGATGCGAGCATGTGCCAGTTGCTTGTTGCGAACGATGTCGATGATGTTTTGGAGAATCGAAAGGATTACCTGTGCCAGTGCATTGGGGTTGCCATAGATGGTGATCTCTGAATCGATCGTTTTGTGAAAGACGATACCGTTGAGGTCGAGCACCGACTGGATAATGTTGGTGACTTGATCGATCGAGACGGTGGGATTGAAGTGTGTCTGTTTGGACGTACGGTAGAAGTTTTGAAAATTGGTGATCGTCTCGGACATAAATTGGATAATCCCCTCGTTTTTGTTGACGACATCAACTACGTCGGGATCGTGATGGCCGGTGCGAAGCTTTTTGCGGATATAGATGCAGTTGAAGTTAAGTTCTGAGAGAGGTTGACGCCACTGATGTGCGATGATGGCGATCATTTCACCCAATGCTGCGAATTTGGCCTGCTGTTGCAGGATCTGATCGTTGAGCCGTTCGCGAGAAATATCCTGAATGTTGGCCACCAGGGCGATGTTGTCCTGATCGCGTGGTACACCAAACGCGATGCGAACCGGAAACGATCCGTTGTGCTTGTGGTGCGCTTCGAGTTCGATAACGGTGCCATCTTCGTGAATGTCGAGTGAGGCGAGAAAACGCTCCAGACCTTCGGCTTTGAGCAGGTGATATTCGCGAGGCAAAATTTCGCCAAAACGGGATCGATGGAGCATCTCACTCTTGGTAAAGCCAAAAATCGTTTCGGCCATCTGGTTGTAGGTCTGGATCTGCAACTTGGGATCGAGTGCAATGATCGCGTTGGTGCTTGTCTCTATGACGGCATCGGAGTAGTCTTTTTGGGCGATGATCTCTCGGGTGTACTGTTTGATGCGGCGGTTGGCCGGCATAAAGATCAGGAGCGCTTCAAAAAAGAGCGTCACCAGCGTCGTAACAAAGATCAACAGTTCGACCTGCTTGAGTCGCCGCGTGTTGCGATCCGACTCGTGCAGGTAGAGATCGGCAGCCTTGCCCAGATCCTCCATCAGAGGGTTGGAGTGGTTGAGCAGATAGGTAAGGCTGGTGCCGTTGCGATTGGTCGCGAATTTTTCAGCATGCCCCAGATAGGTTTGCACCTGACGATCGAGATGAACCGGCGCCTCAAAATAGAGTCGCCGCAGGTCATCGGACATTGTCGCCCGAATCAGCTGTTCGTGTGTTTGGCGCATCTGGCGTGTGACCGTCTCGAGCTGCTTGATTTTGTAATAGATAGCAAAAAAGGCGATCTTTTGAGCCAGAATTTTCTGCCGACTGCTGAGGCTGATCTGCTTGCCGTTGTCGGCCTGAGAGGAGATGAGCTGGTTGAGGTTGACATAGGCCAGAGCCGACAAAATTGCGATCAGCGAGAGGGCGATCACGTATCGTTTGGTGAGATTGATCGGTTTGAGCATGGTCGATTCCAATGAGTGTTTATGGTATGATTATACACATTTTTGATAAGCCCAAATGTTGAAATGGAATTCTTTAAATCTGCGCCACGCTCGTATGCAAAGGCTTTGTGTCGCATTTGAGTCGCACCCAGCAGGTGCGGCGATGATTTTACGCGATGCCCCTGGATACGATGATGAGGTAGAGTCGTGCATTCCTGTTTTAGAGATGCCCTTCAGGATTTGGGATAAGCAAAGCTCAAGCGTGAGGGGGTTCGTGACCGCCCAACCAAGTCGGGAGAATCTGTATGGAAGAGAAATACGAACTGTTGCTTGCCGAAAGCTCCATCCTGCTGGTCGAAGATGAGGCACCTCTGCGGGAGAGTTTTCGGAGGGTGCTGTTGCTCTATGCAGCTGAGGTGCATACGGCCGAAGATGGAGAGGTCGGCTATCGTCTCTATCAAACGCTCCATCCCAACATTGTGATTACTGACATCAAAATGCCGCGCATGAGCGGTCTGGAGTTGGCCAAAAAGATTCGTTCGGTCGATCGCGATATCCCCATTGTGGTCACCAGCGCCTATACCGACCAGGAGCTCCTGCTCGAATCGATCAAACTCTCCCTGGTTGAGTATCTGGTCAAACCGGTCAAGGAGGAGGATCTCTCCCGTGTATTGACGCGGTGCGCTCAGCGTCTGTATGAACACCACCGTGCCATCATTCCGATTCGGGAACAACTGACGTATGATCACGAGAACAAGATGCTCCAGTATGCGGACAGACAGATCGCCATGACCCACAAGGAGATCGAACTGTTTGAACTGCTGTTGGCGCATCGAGGCAATCTTGTGACCAAGCAGGAGATTGAAGATACCATCTATGTCTACGAAGAGGCTCCGCCAACGGCACTGAAAAATCTGGTCTTCAAATTGCGCAAAAAACTGCCCGAAGGGGTGATCGAGACGGTAGGCAAACTGGGTTACATGATCGTTACGTAATCGTCTTTTTTCGGTCTTTTTTCGATCAGCGACCCAAAAGCGACTCGAGTTTTGTCATAATAGCGCATACGTTAATGTCGCTGCAGCTACGCTTTGGCCAATTTGCAGTGCATTATCGTTGTGTGACTTACTCAACTCAATCAAACCAAGGAGGCAACATGAAGCTCAAGCTTACGAAGCTTTCGGCATTGCTTTTGGGCTCGGTGTTGGCGGTCAGTACCGCTTACGGTGAATCCGAACTCGAAAAAGTGATGAAAGAGCGCGGTCTGACGCAGCAGGATCTGCTCGCAGCGGCCAAAACCTATCTCCCCAGCGGCGGACGGGACAAATACATTGTCTTTAGTTCGGGCGGGCAGTCGGGTCAAATCATCGTCTACGGCGTACCGTCGATGAAGATCCTCAAATATGTCGGTGTGTTCACCCCCGAACCGTGGCAGGGCTGGGGCTATGATGACGACACCAAAGCGATCCTCAAACAAGGCTGGATCCGCGGCAAAGAGATCACCTGGGGGGA
>CAZWMZ010000048.1:0-3307 GCA_964634965.1 uncultured Nitratifractor sp.
TGGAGCTCTACTGGCACGGAGAGCGAGTCGCCGATATGCCCATCGCACCTGTGAGCGAAGAGGCGCCCGTCCTTGAGCGCCCTGTACGACGTCCGGCCTATCTCGATACGGTCACCCAAAAGGGGATCGATGACTTTCCGCATCCGGGCAATCAGGAGGCTTTTGAGAGACTGATCGCTTCGCTGGAGGTGGTGGACAAGGCCTGGGTCTATGAGCAGTACGATTCGATGGTGCAGACCAACACCGCCAAACATCCCGGCAGCCTCGACGCAAGCGTCATTCGCGTCAAAGAGACCGGCAAGGCGTTGGCGATGAGTTCCGATTGCAATCCCCGCTACTGTTATATCGACCCACGCAAAGGCGCCGCCCTGGCGGTGATGGAGGCCGGGCGCAATGTCGCCATGAGCGGAGCGCGTCCGCTGGCGATCACCGACTGCCTCAACTACGGCAATCCCGAAGATCCCGAAGAGATGTGGCAGTTCGCCGAGGGGTGCGAAGGGATCAAGGAGGCATGCCAGGCTCTCAAGACCCCCGTCGTCAGCGGCAATGTCTCGCTCTACAACGAAACCAACGGCCAGAGTGTTCATCCCACACCCGCCATTGCGACCGTCGGGGTCAACGACGATGCACAGCGGGTCTTGCCCAGCGCTTTTCAGGCGGAGGGTGACCGCATCGTGCTTATCGGCCAGAGCCGCGGGGTTTTTGGCGGATCGCTCTATCTCAAAGAGCTCTTTGATGCTACGGTTGGCACACTCGAAGCACCCGATTATGCCCAGGAGCAGCGTCTGTGGCAGCTGGTGATCGAGGCCAACGCCAAAGGGCTGCTTGCAGCGGCCAAGGATGTCAATGTCGGTGGTGTCGCCATCGCGCTGGCCAAGATGGCTGCTGTCAGCGGCATGGGGATCGCAGCAGACATAGCGCTCAAAGATCCGCGCTGGCTTTTTGATGAGACGCAGAGTCGCGCCCTGCTCGAAGTGCACCCCAACCACCTCGAAGCGCTTCTGCAGCAGGCAGAGCAGCTGGGTTTGCAAGCCAGCGTCATCGGCACCGTCGGCGGCACGACCTATCGCCTCAATGATATCTCGATGCCGATGGAGAAGCTATCGTCGATCTATTTTGGACGTTTTGCCGAGGTGATTGAGCAGGATTTGTGAGATCAGCGACACCTTTTTGACATTTTTAACACTCTTTGATGGAAAAATGTGTCCAGGACATGTTTGCTTAATGTTTCTTCAGGTAGAATATTCGCTCAACGTTTGTTATACTATTTTAAAAACATTTTACAACTTCAGAGGATTTTTAACATGCGAAAATTTTTGGCAGCATCGGTTTTGGTTTTGGGAGGAGTTTCGTGGGCTTCAGCGGGACACATTGTGGTCAATCTGTCTCAACAACGCGCCTGCGCCTACGAAGGGTCGCGGCCGGTCTTTTGCGGCAACATCTCCAGTGGCAAGCCGGACCACCGCACGCCAACCGGGCGTTTTCGCGTGCTCGAAAAGGATATCGACCACGTCTCCAGCAAATACCCCGAACCGGATGGTGGGGCTCGCATGCACTATATGTTGCGCTTGACCCGAAATGGCATAGCAATGCATCTGGGCCCAACCCCAAATTATCCGGCTTCGCATGGCTGTATCCGCATGCAAAACGGTTTTGCCCAGCGCATGTATCGGTGGGCTTCGGTGGGAACGCCAGTGCGCGTAATCGGTTCGCCTCCGCGCCGGGTCAATCGAGCGGTTTATGCCAACATTGATACGTTGTCATCTCCTCACGATGTTGACTGGTCAAATGTTCGCGATGTGTTGAGCGCGCTTATGGGTCGTAAGGCCACCCGACGACAATCGGTACTGGCCGACAATCGCGATCTTGTCAGGCATCGCACATCGCGCAGAAAGCGCCGTGCGCGTACCCGTACCAATCCACTCAATGTCCTCTCGTCTCGCTGAGGAGTCATTTGTGCGTTTGGTATTAGTGATTTTCATACTGCTGTTGCCAATCCAGGCGACAGCTTCCAAGCGTATCCTGGTCGATTTGACGCATCAGATTGCGATCGCGTACCAAAATGGACAACTCTTGTTTTACGGTCGCATCTCATCGGGTATGCCTGGTCGCGAAACACCGACGGGTACCTTTCGAATCCTCAAAAAAGAGCTTGATCATATCTCCAACCTCTGGCCGGAGCCGGATGGTGGAGCTGAAATGCCCTATATGCTGCGATTGACCCGAGATGGAATTGCGATGCATCTTGGCCCAACCCCAAACTATCCTGCCTCACATGGCTGTATCCGGATGCAGGATGGGTTTGCGCAGAAAATGTATGCTTGGGCAAAGGTAGGAACCTATGTAGATGTGGTTGGAAAAGCGCCACAAAAATCACCACCTCTCAAACTCCCCGCATACGCCAAGAGCGAAAAGATACTGGCCCGATCAAGAGGTTCAGTCGTGGGCGGACCGTTGTCGGTGTTGAGCACCCACCCAAAACGACGCGACACGCTCCCGATTCCTGTTCGTTAGTTTCATTGAGCACGAAGCGGCATGATCAGTGCGACGTATTGCCTGTGTTGGATTTTTTGAATCGGTTTGAAATGTTATCAACGCATCGATGACATCGACCGACTTTATGACACTTAAAAGTATATTGATCGAACGACTAAAGAACACCATGGCTTGAAACTATTTATTTAACCACCCGTTCATTAGATCGTTAGGCAGATTCTCTTTGTGACGCTGAAGCGTCGCCGTGTCGCCTTTTTTGGCATTTTCTATGATCTCACCGGCAGTATAGTTGCTACCCCAAAAAGCCGCTTCGATGCGTTTTTGCTCATCCGGTTTCAGACCGACCACCTCGATGCGATCTATTTTGTGTCGCCGTTGCAGCTTTTGGCGTACCTGCTCATCCAGTTGCATACGATACACCATATCTTTGGCGATCACCATTGCGTAAGGGGGCACCTTTCCCTTTTTCTTCCAACCCGTTACGGTGTCATAAGGGATCTTGGCATACTCGGCAAACGCTTTTTGGGTGATACCGTTAACTTTGAGAACATCGATAAAAAGTTTGTGATCGATCTTTTGCATACCATAGCCTTTTGTTTTTCAATATCGTCATTTTAACGACTTTATTAAAAATAGTCAAATTGACGAATTGTTTTTCTGTCACACCACCCACAAACTATCTTCACATTCAACGATATACCTCGACCTTCTCTCCTATGTCCATAGAGCGAAGGGGAATATGAGCTCTCGGGGGGTCTTGTCGATTAGCAGGTGCATAATCTGAGGCTTCTGCTCTTAGCTCAGGACTTTC
>CAZWMZ010000049.1:0-5491 GCA_964634965.1 uncultured Nitratifractor sp.
ATTCAGCGGTTTGTTTGGCCGTCAACGGCAACGGAGGGACGCCCAGCTCAGCACGTTCGCGGGTGTGGGCTTTGTACTCTTCGATCAGACCCATGGATAGCTCCTGTTAAATGGTAAATTGTGATGGAGATAATCCCAAAAACAGAATGCTTCACATCTGCTCCATGCTCGCATTTAAGGGCTTTGCGTCCAAAGCGAATCGCACCCTGAAGGTACGGCGATGGTTTTACACAAAATCCTTAAGTCAGGAAGGATGCGATGCTGGGGCAAAAGTCGTGAATCTCTCTTTTGGGATTTGGGATATAGTAGCAAAAGAGGCAACAATGATGGATAAAAACAGCACAATCGCATCACCCGTCCGTACAGGTGTAGCAGATGGTGACATGCCAAGAGCAAAAAGCGCACGGCCTGGAACTTTTTTGGGCAGGACGCTTTTGACGCCCTCTCAGGGGTAAGTCTTACTTTTTCTTTTTGCGGAAAAGGTGATACTGCTCTCGCTCCAACAAGCCTTCAACATATTCGGGCTCTGCCTTTTTGACACTCTTCCAAACACCAGAAGGCAATCGAACCTGAAGCAGATTCTTTTCGCGCAATTTGATAATCTTTTTCGGAGAGAGAATCTTCTCGATGGGAGAAAAGTCAGCGCTCCCAAGATCCACATCATCCCGATAAAAGAGGGTTTGCTTCTTGAAGTGACCCCAGCCAGGAATCCCTTCGTCGGTATAGGGCACCTCATAACCATTGTCAAACTCTACAATCAATGCGTAGAAACTGTCGGGAAATACTTCGGTGATCTTGCCTTTTCCAAAAACAAGACCATACACTTTTTCGCCTGGTTTCGCGTCACTAAAATATGCCATGATTGCCTCCTGATACGTGACTGAGAATCTCTTTGTGGGAGTTCCCTTGGTGAAAATTATAACATGATCGCATTGCAAATGCAATGCCTCACACTGCGATCTCGCGCTGGCCTTTGGCGTTGGGGGGCGTCAAGACGCCCATCTTCTCCAGCTGCTCGATGATGTTGGCGGAGCGGTTGTATCCTACTGAGAGTTTACGCTGAAGGTAGGAGATGGAGGTTTTTTTGTCCGTCAAGATCACCTCTTTGGCCTGTTCGTAGAGCGGATCAAGCTCCACAATACCTCCCATCTCTTCACTGTCACCGGCGCTGCCGCTGGCTACGAGATAGCTCTCGTCGTATTCGGGGGCACGCTGAGCCTTGAGGAACTCGACAATGGTGTCGATCTCCTCCTCAGTACTCCACGGAGCATGAATCCGCACCAGTCCATTGGCGCCCGGAGGTGTAAAGAGCCCATCTCCGCGCCCCAGGAGGCTCTCAGCACCCATCTGATCCAGGATCACTTTGGAGTCGATCTTCTGACCCACACGGTAGCTCAGGCGCGAAGGCAAGTTGGCCTTGATCAGGCCGGTCACCACATCCACACTCGGCCGCTGCGTCGCGACAATCAGGTGGATCCCGCACGCACGCGACTTTTGAGCCAGGCGGGCGATCGAGAGCTCGACCTCTTTGCCTCCGTTCATCATCAGATCAGCCAGTTCATCGATAACGACGACGATATAAGGGAAGGGCTCGGCGGAGGCTTCGCGCTTGACCTTGTCGTTGTAGTTTTCGATGTTCTTGACGCGGTTTGCAGCCATCAGTCGGTATCGACGCTCCATCTCGCCCACCATGTTGGCCAGCGCGGCGATCGCCTTGTCCGGCTCGATAATCACCGGCGTAATCAGGTGGGGAATGTCGTTGTACATCGAAAACTCGAGCATCTTCGGATCGATCAGCATCAGCTTGAGATGATCGGGGTCGTTGCGGTAGAGCAGCGAGAGGATCATCGCATTGATTCCGACCGATTTGCCCGATCCGGTCGTACCGGCGACCAGCAGGTGCGGGAGCTTTTTGATGTCTGCGATAAAGGGATTGCCCACGATATCCTTGCCCAGAGCCACTGTCAACGGCGAACGGGACTTCTGGAACAGCTTGCTCTCCAATATCTCGCGCAGGTAGATGGTCTCAACCTCTTCGTTGGGGATCTCGATCCCGACAACATCGCGACCAGGGATGGGGGCCTGGATGCGGATCGTCCGCGCACTCAGTGCCATCGCCAGATCATCTTGAAGTCCCAGTATCTTGGAGACCTTGACATTGGGGGCAGGCTTGAACTCAAAGGTCGTCACCAGGGGACCGGTGTAGGTGCGGACTACGTCGCCTTCGACCTTGAATTGCGCCAGTTTGCTCAAAAGCTCTTCGATCTTGCGATCGATCTCAGCTTCGTTGATGCGGCGTTTGGTTTTGGGTGCTTTTTGGAGGAAGCGAAGCTCGGGCAGATTGAAGTTGCGCGGTCGTGAGATCGCACCTTTGTCGATCTGATCCAGAAGCCTGGAGTTCTCCTCCAGCTCCTGCACAATCTCGACGGTGTGATTTTTGGGGCGTGAGGACGAAGCGTGAGAGGCAGAAGAGGCATCAGTCCCGGGGCGCTTTGCGGAGGGCTTCGGCGTGGACGATGCGGGCGCTTGCGAAAGCTGCTCATCAAATACAAACATCTCATCCTCATCCTCCTCCTCCATGTTGACCGCCGACGCATCACTCTCATGCTTCTGCTCAACACTCCGTGCAGGCAGTGCGGTCTGTTCGTCGGTCTCAAGATGCATGTTGAGCATCCGGTCGATCTCCTGTTTGCGTCGCACATCAAACGGATTGTGAAACCAGGCGCGCACACGACTGTAAAGGGAGTTGATCGAAACGATCGGGCGCGGCTCGCTGGCGGCTGCGGTATGGCTGCTGCGCGGGGTGCGGAAACGGTGCCGCCAAAACGCTGCGCGCGCCAATATGGGACCAAAATCGTAGTGCTCATCTACGATCAACACCAGCGCCAGTACCATCATCATCACCCACAGCAGCCACATGCCTGCTTGACCAATATAAGGAAACAGCGCCAGGCGCGTTGCCCGCGAAATAATCCCGGCTGCGGCAGGATCGATCGTCAACGCCTGCAACAAAATCAACGCAACAAACAGCACCATCCAGCCCGCATACTGATCGGTCCGACGCAAAAGGTATGGATAACGAAACAGGCGATACAGCGGGAGCATCAAAAGGAAAAGATCTGCATAGCCGAGGTAGCCAAACCAGCGCAGATTGCCTAGACCAAAACGCTCCCCAAGGTTGCCCGCGAGAGTCGCATCGGGAAACAGCGTCGCCACCCCGCCGTAGAACAACAGCAATACCAACATGATGATAACAACGCGCACACGAAGCTCCTGATTTGAGTGGCCATATTATAACATATTAAAACTAAGTTTCACTGCCAAACTGCTCGACTGTAGATGCCTGCAAAGACTTTGAGGGCCGCACAATGTGTTGTTTTTCTACACAATCGGAAAGAAAACAGACCTCCAGGGGCTGATATCGGGAAGATTTGAGGTGGATGACGATATGATAGTGTATTCATATCAAAAGGAGTAATGGTCATGAAAAAAGCGGAATTTATCACCCGGGTTGCCGCCAAAAGCAATCTCTCCAAACGCGACACCGAAGCGGTCATTGACGCTGCGCTCGAAACGATTACCGAAGCGCTTAAAAAACGCGATTCGGTTAGCTTTCTCGGCTTTGGCTCCTTTTCGGCAACCAAAAAGAACGAACGCGATATCACCATACCTGGTACCGATCGCAAAGTCCGCGTCCCGGCCAAATACAGCGTACGCTTCAAGCCAGGAAAACTCCTCAAGGAAGCGATCGAATAGTCCGCTCGGTTCTCCTGAATGCTGCATCGAAACAGGATGCGGCATCACCCAAAAGCAGCTCACGGCTGTGAGCATTTGCCTCAACCGGATTTAAGCTCATCCCGAGTACAATTCCACTCGCTCGACCACGCCTCGGTGGTGGAATTGGTAGACACGCTAGACTCAAAATCTGGTGGGCATTTGCCCGTGTCGGTTCGACTCCGACCCGAGGTACCATTATGGACGTCCTCAGCGGACGGCTCTCGCGACTTTGTCGCTCTGAAAACCTGTTTGGTTTTCGTTAATGAACGTCCTCAGCGGACGGTTCATGTGACTTTGTCGCTCTGAAAACCTTTCGGTTTTCGTTTGGATGCGATTCGGTAAGCTTAGTTGATGGTCTTGTCATTCTAGATGAGTATCCTCAGCGGACGGCTTTTGTGGCTTTGTCGCTCTAAATCTATCCTTATTGTTAATGCGGGCGTAGCTCAGTGGTAGAGCATCACCTTGCCAAGGTGAGGGTCGACGGTTCGAACCCGTTCGCCCGCTCCAAACAATCGTACTTCTTTTCTCTCCTGTTTTCCCACTACTTTAATTGCAAGTGACTTGAGGGCACTTCTAAAAATAGCTCATACCTACAATGGGCTTCGGGCATCGAGATTTTTTGCCTGGACTGTGTTAGATCTTTTCGACTTGACTATGGGTAGCCCAACAAAGGTCTGCCTTGCCCGGACAACAGCTTTCGTTTGTTTGGGTGTGATCTATTTTTTAGAGATGGCTTTGAGCAGTAAAAACGGATTGCTGTGCTCTTGGTCACAACACACACGTCATCGTTGCGGCATCAAGAGAAGCTCTGCGAGTGGGAGGCTTCCCTGTTTGCGATCGCCTGATGCTGAATTCAAGCAGGGTTAATCGTCTGTTTTTTGAACGTTTTTCAGTGTTTTTGAGAGTTTGCTGACCCGCTCTTCGCGTGCTTTACACTCCCGATAACCCGCATTCCATGCGGTACGATACTGGGCATTGGTATCGTAAAGATGAAGATCTTTTTGAATCTGAGCATTGCGTACGCCGGCCATTTTGCGACCCGTTTCGCACCCGTCTCCGTAGCCTTTGGAAAACGGTACGCTCTTTGCGTTTTGGATCATCACCTGCTCGCCTCGCGGACCGCAGCCGCCAAGAGCCATGACGAGAGAGACGGCAATTGCTCCCGATACCATAAGTCGCTTCATCTTTTTCATCCTTTGGGTAAAATGTTCGTACACGCAAATCTCAAAAACAGAACGCTATCCTGTGTTCAGCTGCCTGAGCCAGGTCGCATTGATCTCACGCAACACAGGCAAGCGATCTCAATGTCCAAAGGGCGGCAAAGCCATCGCAGGCATGCCCTCTGTTTCTCTTTTTCGATTCGGGTATTATACCCAACCGATTCTAACACTCCTTTGGGTATAATCGCGCCAACTTTACCACGCAAGGAAACACCCATGGGACTCGGTATCGGACTCGTCGGTCTGCCCAACGTCGGAAAATCGACCACCTTTAATGCGCTGACCAAGGCTCAAAATGCCGAGAGCGCCAACTATCCATTTTGTACCATCGAGCCCAACAAAGCCGTCGTCCCTGTCCCCGATACGCGACTCGAAAAGCTGGCCCAGATCGTTCATCCTGAGCGCATCCAGCACTCTACGCTCGATTTTGTCGATATCGCTGGACTGGTCAAAGGAGCAAGCCAGGGCGAAGGTCTGGGCAACAAATTTCTCTC
>CAZWMZ010000050.1:0-9325 GCA_964634965.1 uncultured Nitratifractor sp.
ATTTCGAGCACCTCTTCGATCCGTTCTACCCCGACAATTGTGAGACGATCACGCACCTCTTCGGGGATATCTTCCAGATCCCGTTCAAGATTTTTGTTTGGAATCAGGGCCGTAGTCACGCCGGCTTTGTAGGCAGCGATGAGCTTCTCTTTGAGGCCGCCGATGGGGAGAACCTTGCCCGTGAGGGTCAATTCTCCGGTCATCGAGATGCGGTTGTTGACTGCCTGGCCACTCAAGATCGAGGCGATGGCGGTGGCCATTGCGATGCCGGCGCTTGGACCATCCTTGGGGACGGCTCCTTCGGGGACGTGCAGATGCAGATCGTACCGCTTGTAGATCTCGCTGGCCGAGGGGAGATAATCCTCTTCCTCCTCCCGGGAGGTGGTGGGGATGGTATGGCGATCGATGGTGAGTTGCTCCTCGTCGATGAGGATTTTGACCACGCTGTAGGCGATGCGAGCGGACTCTTTCATTACATCCCCCAGACTGCCCGTGATCTGCATGGCACCCTTGCCTCGAATTCGAACCGCTTCGATGGTGAGTACATCGCCTCCCACTGCCGTCCATGCCAATCCGTTGACCACGCCCACCTGCGGTCTGGGCGCGATCGGTGCGATCTCAAAGACCTTTTTATCGGCATACTGCTTGAGGGTGCGTGCGGTGATCTTGATCGTCGTCTGACGTGGATTTTCGAGGATAGCACGGGCGCTTTTGCGCATGATGGCGGCGATCTTTCGGCGCAGGTTACGTACGCCCGCCTCACGGGTGTACTCCTCGATCAATTTGCGCAGCGCTTTGGCGGTGATCTTAACCTCATTTTTGCGCAGCGCATGCTTTTGGGTCTCTTGCGGGATCAGGTAACGCCGGGCGATTTCGAACTTTTCGTTGGGAGTGTAGCTGTTGAGCGCGATGAACTCCATGCGGTCGCGCAGCGGTGCCGGGATGCGCCCAACATCGTTGGCTGTCGCCACAAACAGGATTTGGCTCAAATCGATGTGGAAATTGAGAAAATAGTCCCGATAGTGGTTGTTCTGTTCTGGGTCGAGGATCTCCAGCAGAGCGGCGGTGGGATCGCCACGAAACGACCGTCCAACCTTGTCGATCTCATCGAGTACCATCACGGGATTCATTTTGCCTGCTTCGATCAAGCCCTGCACGATGCGTCCTGGCATCGCGCCAAGATAGGTGCGCCGGTGGCCGCGCAGCTCATTGACATCTTCGAGGCCACCGAGTGCGATGCGCACCAGCGGCCGCCCCAGTGCGGTGGCGATGGAGTTGGCCAGTGAGGTTTTTCCCACACCTGGAGGGCCGGCAAAACAGAGGATCTCCGCCTGGCGTTCCACCTCTTTTTTGCCGCGCAGCTGTGCCAGTTCTCGTACCGAGAAAAACTCCACGATGCGCTCTTTGGGTTTGGTCAAGGCGTAGTGATCTTTGTCCAGCTCCTGCGCGACGCGTTCGACACTGAGATTGTTCCGGGTGTAGTCTCCAAACGGAATCTCAAAGACCCATTCAAGATAGGATTGAAGAATGTTTGCATCTCCGCTCTCAGGATGCATACGCGCCAGCCGGTCGAGCTGTTTTTCAATCTCGCGATGCACCTCCTCCGCAACGTGCGGTTTGAGTGCGTCAAGTTGATCGTAAAAGGCGTCAAGCTCTTCGTCGCGTTGCGTATCGATTCCCAGTTCGTTTTGAATCTCACGCAACTGCTCCTTGAGGAAATATTCACGATTGGTCTGTTCGATGCGATCGTGGACGCGGGTATGGATCTCCCGCTCGACCTTGAATGCTTCGGTCTGAGCGACCACCTCGTCGATCAGCCCCATCAGACGCTTTTCGATGTCTTCTTCGGAGTAGAGGGCATAGTTTTTTTCCTTCTCCATCTGCAACATCGAGGAGGCGAGGTCGGCCATGCGATGGGGCTCTTCGTTCTCTTCGATTGTTTTGATCAGGTCGGCCGGGATCGCACTGTTGAGGGTGGAGAGCTGCTTGATCTTTTCGCGCAGGATCTTGAGTAGAGCGTGCACTTTGCGTGCATCGAAGGGTCGGTTTTCAACGATGTGAATGGTGGCTTTGAGTATCGGTGTTTCGAGGACCGGTTCGACTGCCCGTGCCCTTGCAAAGCCTTGAAAAAGGATCTTGATGCGCCCATCGGGCATCTGAACGCGGCGCATGATGTTGCCCACGACACCGACAGGATAGAGGGCATCGAGTGTACGTTTGCCCTCCTGGCCGGCACGTGTGGTGGTCACAAAGAGCAGAGAGTTGTTCTCCAGCGCTTCGGTGGCCGCATCGATATCCTTTTGATCGGTCAGAAAGATTGGACTGATCATAAAGGGATAGAAAAAGAGATTGTCCTCTGCTACGATCGGCAGTACGGATGGAAAGGTATCGTAATCGCTTAATTGCATGGTTGCCTTACATGTTTGGAATGGTGTTTTGGGATCGGTCACAAGTTGCGCAAAACGACGCAACCATTTTCAAAAGCGTCCCCTGTCGCATGGTGAGGGTGCCTCTATCTGCAAGTGTGGGCTGGGTGGGCACAAATCTCAGGCGCAGAAGACGCTCTGCGCCACAGCTACCGCATAGGTCAAGCGATGAACACGTCGAAAAACTCCCGGATGTGTGACAGTTCCGGCTCTTTGTTCTCGGTACGGACATTGTAAACCCGCTTGTAGAAGATGTATTTTTCGAGCAGGCTCAAGGCGTGGAGCTTGTTGTAGATCCCGAGCAGATACTCGCCTTCTTTGGCTAGACGCTTGGCGTGTTCTCGGATAAACAGCCGCTCGATGACCTCGATATCGTCGAGCGTTTTGGCCTCCAGTTTTGAGGCGACCACCTCCAGAATCTCTTCGGGAGTAAAGGTTGCGTGGATATCCTGTGCCAGTCGTCCAAGCAGGACGTTGATCTCTTTGCTCATATCAAAATTGTAATCGGCATTGCGCAAATAGGCATAGAGACGTGGTTTGGTCTTGCGCCAGTTGTAGAGGGTATTGATCTGTACTTCAAAGTTTTCTGAAATTTGTCGGTTGGACATCATGATGATGGTTCTCCTTTTTGTTTGTGTTCATCGATAATTGAGTAGGTTGCCGTCGCAAACGCGACCCGGTCCGAATCGGTCCGTATCTCCACGGTAGCAAACGCAGTGCGTCGGGTGCGGTTGATGACGCGTGCATGCGCAATCAAACGGGTCCCGATGCCACGGGCAGGCTTGAGATAGTTGATCTTGAGCTCAATGGTTACACTTGTAAAGCCCGGCTCGAGTTCTGAGATGACCGCATACCAGCCGCAGTGATCGGCCAGCGTAGCGATGGCACCCCCGTGCACCACACCCAGATGCTGCGTGTGGTGCGGGCGGATCGTAAACGCCAGCCTGGCTTCGCCTGCGTCCAGTGCCATCACCTCGCCGCCGATGTAGTCGAGAAATCCGACATCACGACGGTCGAGTTGGTCAAAGTGCATCGAGTACCTTTATCCCTTTGCGTTCCAGCTCTTCGATGGCGCGGGAGAGATGGGCGGGGTCGGTTTTGACGACGTAAGCTCCATGCGCTCCGTGTGGTGCCATGTAAGTGTAGGCGACATCGATGTTGGCGTGTGCCAGGATGTGCACCATACGTCCAAAGCAGCCGGACTGGTCCGCGATTTCGACGGCAAACACGGGCGATATTGTAGCAATAATCCCCTGAATCCCTAATTGTTGTTTGACTTTTTTGGGCTCATCTGCGATCACCCTCATAATTCCAAAATCTCCCGCCTCGACCAGCTCAAGTGCCCGGATCACTGCGCCGGCCTCCTTGAGTGTTTGCGCCATTTCGGCCAGTCGTCCGGTTCGATTTTCCAAAAAGATTGAAAGTTGTTCGATGCTGCTCATTGGGCCTGCCTTTTGTCGACGATGCGGACAGCTTTGCCCATGCTCCGTTCGATTGTGCCGGGTTCAACCAGCTTGACATCGGCGTTGATGTAGAGATTGTTGAGGAGGTTGTGCTGAATGCTCTTTTTGATCCGCTCCATAGCGCCTACGTCATCGACAAGGATCCCTTCGTCCACTTCGACCTGAATCTCCAGTTTGTCCAGGTGTCCCTTTTTGTCGGCGACGATCTGGTAGTTCAGTGTGACCCCTTCGGTGTTGGCGATGACGTGTTCGACCTGCGAGGGGTAGACGTTGACACCGTTGACGATGAGCATATCATCGGCGCGTCCGACGATGCTCTCCATGCGCGCATGGGTGCGACCGCAGGCGCAGGGCTCCTGGGTGATCGAGGTGATATCGCCGGTGCGGTAGCGAATGATCGGCAGCGCCTGCTTGGTCAGGGTCGTGATGACCAGTTCGCCCCGCTCCCCTTCGGGCAGCACCTCGCCGGTCATGGGATCGATGATCTCGGCGAGGAAGTGATCTTCGAAGATGTGCAACCGATCGCTCTGCTTGCAGCTGCAGCTGACACCCGGCCCGATGATCTCGCTCAGGCCATACACCTCGTGGTAGTCGATCTCCCACGCCTGTGCCACAGCCTCTTTGAGCCCTTTGCTGGTCGGTTCGGCACCGAAAATACCGGTTTTGAGTTTGTAATCTTTGCGAAAATCCTTGCCCGCTTTGGCAGCGATCTCGGCCAGGTGGAGCGCAAAACTGGGCGTACAGGCAAGCACCGTCGCGCCAAAATCGCGCATCAGCATCAGCTGCCGGTCCGTAAACCCACCACTGGCTGGCACCACGGCCGCACCGATCTTCTCAGCACCGGTATGAAAACCCAATCCACCCGTAAAAAGACCGTAGCCGTAGCCGTTGTGTACCACATCGGAAGCCCCCACGCCGCTCATGGCGTAGACGCGCGCCATCACTTCGTTCCAGACATCCATATCGTGGGCATTGTATCCGACGACGGTCGGTTTGCCGGTGGTACCGCTGGAGCTGTGGATGCGTACCACTTCGCTCATCGGCACACAAAAGAGCCCAAAGGGGTAGTGATCGCGCAGATCCTGCTTGCGCGTAAAGGGCAGCGTGCGCAGATCCTCAAGCGAACGGATCGCTTCGGGGTGAACCCCCGCTTCGTCGAACCGCTTTTTGTAAAAGGGACTGATAGCATAGACCCGTCGGGCGGTCTCCCGCAGACGGGCCAACTGGGTCGCTTCGATCTCTTCGCGCGAAGCACTTTCGGCCGGATTCCAGATCATGATCTTCTCTCCTTCTGTTGTGGGATGGGGTTGGGCACGGGGTGCAAGAGAATCTGCCTCTTGCCAACCGGCCTTTTGCGAATGGGTACCGGGTCGGTCTGCATCTTATGAGGTCGCCTGTGCATCGGCGATCGCTTGATCGAGAATGGTGATGTTCTGATCGGCGAGTTTGGCATTGATCGTGCGCAGGGCTCCTTTGACCTCATCGACGCTGAAGGGAAAATCCTCCACCGTTGCCAGCGCCTGACCCAGCATATAGACATTGAGTCCCTGGATCGGAAAGAGGCCGGCGAGGGCTTTGGCGTTGCCATCGACCGTATGCACCGCAAAAGGCAGCGGCGGAAAAGGCGCTTGTGCATTGCTCACCACGGACGCACCCGCTTTGAGCAGCGCGAGGTTGCGCAACGTTTCGTTGGCATCCAGCCCGATGATCAGGTCGGCCTGGGCGCGGTCGATGACGGGATTGGTAAAATCACCGATCTTGATGTCGCAGCTGACCGCACCGCCACGCTGGCTCATGCCGTGGTTTTCGGTCCCCAAAAAGGCCAGATTGCGCTCACCAGCACACAGCGCCAGCACCTTGACCAAAAAGACCACCCCCTGACCGCCAAAACCGGCGATGACGATCTGGTAGTGGACGCGATTGTCGGACGTTGGGGTACTATTCTTCAAAGAGCCCTCCTGATGATTTGAGTTGATCCAGCTGAAACGCATCCGTTGGACAGACCACATCCAGGCACCCTCCGCATCCGGCGCACAAGAAGGGATCGATCTCGATCTTGCCCTCAGCGTTGTAGGCCATCGGGGGGCACTTATAGACCGTGGTACAGTGATCGCATGCGACGCACTTTTCAGGATCGACCTCGGCGAAGAGATTGGGGATCCAGTCGTCCCGACGCTCCGTATCGAGGATGCAAAACTGCCGTACCCGCACGACGAGCGGCCCGTGATGCTCGGGCGACTCGAAGATCGTTTTGATCTTTTTGAGAAAATCGATGTTCTCCTGCATCTCGTGCGAATAGGTATGCTCATGACACGTGATCCCCATCCCTTCGACGATCCGGGCGATGTCAACACTGGGAGCGTACCGTTCGGGCGTGGTCTGGCGTCCGGTCATGGCAATGGTGGAATTGTCCAGTATGATCAGGATAAAGCGGTGATCCTGATAGACCGCATTCAGCAGCGGTGGAATGCCGGAGTGGAAAAAGGTGCCATCTCCAATGGTCGCTACGACCGTTTTGTCTGGATTGGCCAGCGAAAAACCGCTCGCCATGGCGACACTGGCTCCCATGCAGAGGATCGAGTCGATCGCTCCCTGCGAGAGCGCCAGCGTGTAGCACCCGATGTCGCTGGGGTAGATCGATCGTTTCTTTTTAAACACCTTCATGATCGCATAGTAGATGTCACGATGCGGACAGCCTGGACAGAGTGCCGGTGGACGCTCCGGCACCTCAAAGCCCAGATCGATCGTGGGTGCTTCGTAAATGTTGGGTCCGGTATAGTAGCCCAACTTCTGAAGCGCGATGAGGATGTGCTCCTTTTTCATCTCGTCGATCCGGTGCATGGTGCCACTCTTTTTGCCGTAGAGTTTGGGGTGCGCCAGATCCTCCTCGATCAGGGGATAGGGCTCCTCGACGACAAGGACATGATCGTAGGCTTCGAAGCGCGCGACGATCGCCTCACGCGGCAGAGGATAGGGCATCTCGATCTGCACCACATCGGCTTCGATCTTCAGATCGGCCAGCGTCTCTTGTACGAACGCATATCCGGTACCGCCTGCGAGGATCAGCAGCTTGCTGCGACCGGTGAGCGCATCAAACCGGGGTTTGAGATGGTGCTCCCAGTTGTACGCTTCGATCGCAGCGATGCGTTCGAGCACCTCATGCCCCTGACGCAGCCGCCCTGCTCGAGGGACACCTGCCCAACGGGCTACGTTGCGTTGAAACTGCCCCGCTTTGGGTTCAAAATGGGTCTGTGCCTCCATCTCGATGATCTGACGGGCGTGATCGACCCGCATCACCGGACGCAACATTACTGGCACTTCAAACCGCTCAGAGAGCTCGACACCGTATCGGGTCATATCGTACGCATCCTGCGGGGTGGCCGGATCGAGTACCGGGATGCGGGCAAACTTGGCAAAGACCCGACTGTCCTGCTCGGTTTGCGAAGAGTGAAATCCCGGATCGTCCGCACTGATCAGCAGCATGCCGCCGAGATTGCCAATGTAGCTTGCCGACATCAGTGCATCGCTGGCGACATTGAGGCCGACCTGTTTCATCGTCGCGGCAGTGCGCTTGCCTGAGATCGCTCCAGCGTAGGCGACCTCGAAGCCCACCTTTTCATTCGTCGCCCACTCGGCATAGATCGGCAGGTTGAGCTGCTGTTTGATCTTTTGAACCGTTGCCAGGATCTCGCTCGAGGGGGTTCCAGGATACCCCGAGACCATATCGACGTTGGCGTGGACCAGTCCCCACGCGATCGCATCGTTTCCCATCAGGGTCTGTTTCATGCAGGCTCCTCGTCGGGACGGTGCTGGTTTGCTCCGTCCCGGATTGTGAATGGTGGCCTCCAAGGTACGCGCTCAGCACCCTTTGCGGGCGGAATCGGAGACGACGCACAGAGGTGACCGTGTTTGGTTGTTGACCATTCTACATATTTTCGCCTTAAAAAGATCGAATTATTTTGTTTTTCTTCCGCGTAAAAACCATGTTGTGAATTATTGTAAACCTTACCCTCTTTTTATTTTACTTTGCGTATACTACTCCTCAGAGAGTCCCCGCTGGGCCCTCAATACCATCTCACACTGCATCAAAAGGAGTACACCATGAAACAGAGACTTTTGCGCGTGGCCCTGGCGGCCTTGATTGGCCTGGGCGGCACCGCTCTGGCCAAAGAGACCCTCAAGATCGGCGCCATTGTCGCCGCGACCGGACCGGCATCGTTCCTCGGGGATCCCGAGCTCAAAACCCTCAAGCATTATGTCGAGAAGATCAATGCTGCAGGCGGCGTCAATGGCAAAGAGCTTGAGCTCATCGCCTACGATACCGGTGCCAATCCCAAAAAGGCTGTTACCTTCACCAAGCGTCTGATCGACAAAGATGGCGTGCGTGCCATCATCGGCCCCTCGACCACCGGTGAAACGATGGCGATCATTCCCATTGTGGAGAAAAAGAAGATCCCCCTCCTCTCGATGGCCGGCGGTGTGCCGATCGTCGAGCCGGTCAAACCCTATGTGTTTAAGATCGTCGCTACAGACAAGATGGCGTGCGAGCGGATCATGCAGGATTTGAAAAAACGCAACCTCAAAAACCTCGCACTCATCTCCGGCAGCGGCGGGTTTGGCAAATCGATGCGCAAACAGTGCAAACTCGTCGCCGAAAAAGAGGGGATCAACATCGTCGCAGATGAAACCTACGGCAAAAAAGATACCGACATGACCGCCCAGCTGCTCAAGATCAAAAACACCAAGGGAGTCGATGCGGTACTCAATCCCGGTTTTGGTCAAGGCCCCGCGATCGTCGCCAAAAACTATCGCCAGCTCAAAATGACGCAGCCGCTCTACGAATCGCACGGTGTAGCATCCAAAAAGTTCATCGAGATCGCCGGCGAAGCGGCCAACGGTGTTCGCCTCGTTTCGCCTCCGGTCGTCGTCGCAACCAAGCTGCCCGACAGCAATCCGGTCAAAAAGGTGTGCGTTGCGTACAAAGATGAGTTTGAAAAGACCTTTAAAACCCCTGTTTCGAGTTTCGGAGGACACGCATACGATGCACTCTACGCACTCGTCGAAGCGATCAAGGCCGGCGACGGCACCTCGCAGTCGATCCGCGATCAGCTCGAAAAACTCCACAACTTCGTCGGTATCGACGGTGTGGTCAACATGAGTCCTGCGGATCACCTCGGTCTGGATACCCAGTCGGGCATGGTATTGCTCGAGATTCAAAACGGAGACTGGACGCTGGCTGAGTAATGACTGAGCTTTTTGCTTTTTCCCTCTCCGGTTTGACGGTCGGGTTCGTCTATGCCCTCGTGGGCATGGGCTTTACCGTCATCTACAACTCCAGCGGCATCATCAACTTTGCCCAGGGTGAGTTTGTGATGGCCGGCGGCATGATCATGGTCTTTGTGCTGGCGGCAGGGGTTCCTACGGTACCGGCCTTTG
>CAZWMZ010000051.1:0-2424 GCA_964634965.1 uncultured Nitratifractor sp.
ATGCGCACGGTACTCTCGTCGAACGCGCCGCTCTGCCCCAGGGGTTTCCTCCCGCATCACAACTGCGCGGCCCCAACAAACAGCTCGAGGCGCTGACCTGGCACCCACGCTACGGCCTGATCACCGCACTGGAGCGGCCGCCTCGCGGTACCCGATCAACCGATCAGACCCTCTACGCCCTTTCGGGACACACCTGGCATTTTCAGACCGAATCGATCCCGGGCACCTCGATCACTGCCATCGAAACCATGGATGATGGCAATCTCCTTGTACTCGAGCGGGCGGTAGACAGTCGCCACTTCAATGTCGTCATCACGCTTAAAAAGGTCTATCTGGATCGCGAACACAACGGCACATGTCCCACGGTGATCCTCGGACAGATGCGTGCCGATCGCGGGTGGTCTTTTGAAAATTTCGAAGGTCTTGCCCGCGTCGCACCTCATCGCTACATCATGGTCAGCGATGGTGGCAAGCACTTTTATCAGCGCACCGTACTGCTCTATTTTGAGGTGATTGCCTGCGACGGATCCGCAGCAGCCTCAAAGGGGCACAGGGCGCCTCAGAAAAGACGCCAAGCTGCCCGGAGCCCGAAAAAGAGTTCTCCTTGAATCGGTACTCAGGATTTGGGAACAGGTATTGCAAGAAAATTCAAACACCGTATCGGCTATAATACGCGCCACCTGTCGCAAGGCAGGGTCATAAAAATCACAATCACATCAACGCAAAGGAACCAAACATGATGACACCTATGACACTGGGAGAGTACAACATTCAGACCATGGAGTTTGACAAGAGCGAAGCGCGCTTTGCAACAGCGGATGAGGCGATCGCCTTTATCAAAGAGCAGGTAGATGCGCATCCGATGGCAGGATACATTGCGACATTCGACCATTACACCCATACAAAAAATCTGCCCCAAAGCCGCATCGCCGACGATATCGTCGATGTTAAGATGGCGATTTTCTGCTTCGGGCCGGATATCTCTGTGCCTCAACTTGCTGGCATTCGCCCGCGCAGCATCTCGGTCGTCGAGCACACCGACAAATTCACCGTCACCTTTATGAATGCACCGGCACCGTTTATTCAAGATACCATGACCGAATGGGCCATGCAGCTGAAAAAGTAACCCATCCCTCCATTCCTTCCATGTAACCTGCCACATCGAAATGGCAGGTTGCACCCCCCCCCGCACAGCCTACCCCCTCCTCTGGTCCTCAAAAGCTTTTGTCTGTGCTGTGTTAGACCTTTTTGGCCTGGCTTTGGCTAAGTCTCATAAAGGTCTGCTTTGAGATTTATTGTCTTGTGCATGCTTTTGTTTGATTGTGTGCGTTTAGCGTAAGTGTTCCATATCGAGAAAGACTGCGAAAGAATCGCTATCTTTCAGGGGCAGGGACTTTAGTCCCGTAAACAATGTCCCATTTCATGGGACTCTTGGACTAAAGTCAAAGCTCCAAAAGTTGAGAAAAGAAAGTTCTTGTGCAGTCTCGGAACAGTGAAAACAAGTAAAAATAGATGCACATGGTCACAACGTGGATTTTGCCTTTACCTTGCGAAGCCACTTATGATATAATCGGTCACCGGCATAGACAAAAGGAAGCAAGTGGATGGAATATCTTTATCGTGCACACGCCATCACAAGGATGTTTGAGCGCAAGATAAGTGAGCAAGAAATAGAAGCGATAGTCGAAAGAGGTGAGACAATCGAGTCCTATCCCGATGACATTCCATATGCTTCTCGTTTAATGTTGGGTTTCATAGATGGCAAGCCGATACATGTCGTATGTAGCACCGATGAGCTTGGGCGCACTTATCATTACGGTGTACCGTCCTGACCCAAAAAATGGGATAAAAATTATCGAAAGAGGAGACAATAACATGCAATGTGCTATTTGCAAGCACGGTGAGACCCATGAGGGTACTACAACCGTGACATTGGAGCGAGACGGCTCGACCATTGTATTCAAAGACGTCCCCGCCGATGTGTGCGAGAGCTGTGGCGAAGCGTATCTCTCTTCGGAGGTCACGCACGCATTGCTTCAGGAGGCCGAAGCGATCAGTCGAAGTGGTGCTGTAATCGATGTGCGCACATATCGTTTGAATGCGGCATGATTATCGAGGGATAGGACGCACCCTTCTTGAAGCACTCCGTGCCCATTCCAAACTCCGTGACACCAAACAGTTCGAACTCTATTGCCAACCCGATATAAGGGCATCTCTAAAAATAGATCACACCCAAACAAACGAAAGCTTTTGTCTGGTCAAGGCAGACCTTTGTTAGGCTGCCCAAAGCCAAGTCGAAAAGGTCTAACGCAGTCCAGGCAAAAGATCTCGATGCCCGTAGGGTGGGCTTTGCAGGTGCGACCTTGCACAAGATATTCTCTGCGTCGTAGCTACGGCTACGACTCAAGAATCTCTTGCACAATC
>CAZWMZ010000052.1:0-3224 GCA_964634965.1 uncultured Nitratifractor sp.
GCGAAAAGATCTCGATCCAGTACCCCATCATCGAGCTCGCAACCGCCCTGCTCTGGCTGATCCTCTATCTCAAAATCGGACCGGTGTGGTGGTTTCCTTTTGTCGCGGCTTCGTTTACTGCCCTGCTGGCGCTCTCAGTGATCGATCTGAAGTACTATGCGGTTCCCGACTCGGTCAACTTCTTCGCACTTGGCGCAGCCTTGATCGGGCCACATCTTTTCAGACTCGACCTTTCCAATGCCGCGATCAACGCCGCCATCGCCGCCGGAGGCCTCTGGCTGCTGGCCTTCATCATCTCCAAAATCGCTCACAAAGAGGCGATGGGCGAAGCCGACGTAATCGTCGCCGGCACCATGGCCGCCCTGCTGGGATTTCCCGACTTTTTCGTCGCCCTCTTTCTCTCCGCGATCCTCGCCATCGTCCCCTCACTCTTGGCCAAAGACACCATGGTACCCTTCGTCCCCTTCCTGGCACTTGCGACACTGATCGTATATCTCTTCGATGCCCAGACGGCTGATTTGATCCATTGGATTGTGTATCGGTAGTTTTTTTAGGAGCAGGGACTTTAGTCCCGTAAATGATGTACCATTTACTCAAAGGGGCCTGACCCCAAATGTTGAACGAGGGCAACCACGGGACTCATGACGAACGCTCGAAGGGACGGACCTCAAATGTTTGTGATAATATACGCAAAAAGTCAAGGAAAACAGATGCGCATCAAAGCAGTCATCGCTTATGACGGCTCCTCCTTCGAAGGGTTCCAGCGTCAAAAACACACCCGCAATACCGTCACCAACGTCCTCGAAGAGGCGCTCGCATCGCTGGGGATCAAAAGTCCCATCGTTGGGAGTGGGCGTACCGATGCCGGGGTGCATGCGAGTGGGCAGGTGATCCACTGCGATCTGCCGCCCTTTTGGGGGGATCTGACCAAGCTTCGCATTCACCTCAATGCTCGACTCGATCGGATCGCCATCAAGCACATCACACCCGTGGCCGATACGTTTCATGCCCGCTACGATGCCCGGCGACGTGTTTATCGTTATCTTTTTACCGAAAGGCCGCTGTCGGTCTTCGAGCGCCCCTATGTCGCGCAGATCGATCGGCTCGACCTGCAACGGTTGGGTACGGCGCTAAAGCGATTCGAGGGTGAGCACGATTTCGGCTTTTTTATGAAAACGGGTTCGGATGTCTCACACACCGTTCGCACCCTCTACCGTACACGACTCGGCCGATGGGGGAAATACCACATGATCCATTTCGAAGCAGACGGCTTTTTGCGTGCGCAGGTGCGGATGATGCTCCATGCAGCCTTTGCTGTGGCACGAGGTGACATGACGCTTACTGCCCTCACCGAGCAGATCGAACAGACCCATCGCCACACGACTGCGCTCGCACCCCCGCAGGGGCTCTATCTCTCTCGTGTACTTTACTGATGCAACGCTACTTGTACCAACGTCGCCCGCTCGAGCGGTTTGCGCATCAGATCGTACGAGGCTACCGCAAGCGACTGCGTGACAAATTTGGTATACACTTTGTCAACCTCCCTGCTCAAGCGATCCAAAACCGTGATCATCGAAGCTGCCGGCGCGGGGGTATCGGTATCGACCCAGGGGGATGGGTCATCAAATATGCCGTCAGATAAGCGCCAAAAACCGCCATGATAGAACCGCTTGATCGCTTCGTTTACAATCTGTACGGCGGCCGACTCGAACGCCTCGTTTTGGGTCAATGCGTATGCGTCTAACAGCGTCGAGGCTACCGTTGCATAATCGTCAAGATAACCGTTGGGATTATCCAGTCCGATACGATGAACGATCGCATCACCGTGCACAAAACGATCCATAAGTGTCTGAACGGCACCAAGAGCATCGGGGCGATAACGATCATCTGCATGTGCCGATGCAATGAGTGCCGAAGCTGTTCGTGCCTGAATTGAGGCAAAAGCACGTACTTCAACTGCTTCACCCAACACCCCAAAACC
Source organism: uncultured Nitratifractor sp. (assembly GCA_964634965.1). Lineage (GTDB taxonomy): Bacteria > Campylobacterota > Campylobacteria > Campylobacterales > Sulfurovaceae > S017-3. Next base: position 1,982 of record CAZWMZ010000052.1, read on the forward strand.
AAACACCCCTTTTGGCTGGCGCAATGCCAATAGTAGCCAATCGCTCAGCTCAAAAGCCCACTGACGATACAGATCCTCTCTCTTAAGAACAGACAACTTCAGTAATATTTGAATCATCGCAGTAGCATCGATCGTATAACGGTTCGTTGATGCATCGTTCCAGCTTTCACCCTCACCAGCACGACACACGCCGCCCGCCTCGTGCCACATCGATGAATCGTACAGTCGAGTGACGGTATGACTCACACGATCTGCGGCCACATCATTCCCAAAACGCTCAGCCAAAACCAATAACGTCTCCAAAGTGCTTAGATGGAGTCGTTTCGGTACTTCTACAAACCCGCCGTATTTCTGGTCATAGACCGATTCGACCTGTTGCCAAAAGGTCTCTTTGAGATACTTTGTATCCAATCGTGTTGCTTCGATCGACGTTGGTAAAGCCAGCTTTTTCAATACCTTGCGCCCCTGCTCAAGTCGTTTGTGGCGCTGCGTAGCGTAGGCTTGTCTTACGAGTTGTGCTATTTGATCCAATCCCAACTGCCCGCCACCGGTCTGTGGCGGCAAGTAGGTCTCGAGATAGAGTGGCACCATCTCAGGCGAAACAAAAGCGCTCATCGGCCATCCTTCCGTGCGTCCAAGCCAGTGGAAAAGCAGGTTTTGCAATCGACGATCAACATCGGGCCAATCGTCTCGATCCACTTTGACCGGAATAAATGAGTGCTGCAGAGCTTCGGCAACTTGCGGATCAACAAATGTTTCGCTTTCCATGCGTGCGCAAGCCTTGCATCCTCGATAGCCGATCCACACGAACAACGGGCGATCCGTTTCACGTGCACGGTCGATCGCTTCGTTTCCCCACCCGTACCATTTAACTGTATCCATATTCGCCTCGTATTGTTAGAGTTTTGTTAACACCTCTTCGATATAGTTTCCGCAACTTTACATTCTTTTGGATAAAAATAAGGACGGTACGATGAAAAAACGTTTTGTTTCGCTTCTTCTGATCGGAATCTTCGGTCTGTTTTCACATGCCGCCGAAGGGTTCGGTGATATGTTGGGATTGCCGCAATCAAACTTTCTCGAACCCCAAGATGCATTTAAAGCTGTCGCCAAGATCGAAGACGACACCCTAAAAACCGCCGTAATACTCGGCGAAAAGATCCATGCCTATACCAAAGATCTGCGCTACGAGATCGTCCGCCCTGTCCAAACCGATCTAACTTTTACGCCTCCAAAATCGGTT
>CAZWMZ010000053.1:0-5742 GCA_964634965.1 uncultured Nitratifractor sp.
GCCTCATCAGCCTCATCCGGTCACACCCGTTCTGCTCGATGGCGAAGGGGAGTTTTCGCTCTCGGCCGAGCGTTTCAAAGAGATCGTCGTCGCAGCCAAAGAGCACATCCGTGCCGGCGATATCTTTCAGATGCTCCCCTCCAACCGCTACACACGCTACGGCCAGATCGATCCGCTCAGCTTCTATCGGGTGTTGCGCTCCAAAAACCCTTCGCCCTATCTCTTTTTGCTCGAGTATGAGGATTTTGCGATTTGCGGCTCCAGCCCTGAGGTTATGGTGCGCCTGAGCGACGGCGAGATCCTGCTGCGTCCCATCGCCGGGACACGCAAGCGAGGCGATACACCCCAGCGCGACCATGCCCTCGAGGCAGAGATGCTTGCCGATCCCAAAGAGCGAGCCGAACACCTGATGCTGGTCGATCTGGGACGCAACGACGTCGGACGTGTCGCGCAGACCGGTACGGTGGAGGTGCCAGAGATGATGCGGGTCGAAAAGTACTCCCACGTGATGCACCTGGTCAGCGACGTGGTCGCGCGCATTGCCGATGAGAAGGATATGTTTGATCTCTTTCGTGCGACCTTTACCGCCGGCACGATGACTGGCGCACCCAAGATCAAGGCGATGGAGCTTATCGCCCATTTCGAGCAGCTCAAGCGCGGTTTCTATAGCGGAGCGGTGGGCTATTTTGCCTTTACCGGCGATATGGATTCGGCCATCACCATCCGCACCGCGCTGATCCAGCCCGACCGCATTACATTGCAAGCAGGCGCCGGCGTCGTCGCCGATTCGATCCCTGAACGTGAAGAGCTGGAGGTGCGCAACAAACTCATGGCGCTTATCGCCACACTCGAAGAGATGACCGGGCACGACCTGTAGGATATGCGGTACGGCGTTTGTCTTTTGGACGCGGGTGAGCTATAATACCCCATGCAAACCGACCAGGCCAAAGAACTTTTTCGCAAACTCAAGATTCAGACCGTGCTGGATCTGGCGCTGCTGGTGCCGGTACGTTATCGCGATACGACCCTCTCCTCTGCATTGGAAGCGGGCCAAACGGTGACGGTCGAAGCGGTGGTTGAGACGGCAGGATCTCAAGGGGGAAAGCTGCGGGCACAGTGCCGCCTTCCAGAATTTGATCAGACCGTATCGGTGATCTTTTTTCGGGCAACACCCTATCATTATGAGCGGTTCCAGGTCGGGAGACACCTCTATCTTCAAGGACGTCTCGAGCGCTTTCGCGGTGCGTTACAGATGCCCCAGCCACGTATACTGGCTTCGGTTGGCACGATCGAACCGCACTACAAAGTTGCGATCCAGCAGACCCGGATGCGTACCTTGGTGCGCACCTATGTGACCGAGGACTCCCTGCGCGACGAAGGGCTCGAAGCAGATGAGGTGACGACCCTGATGCGGATCCATTTTCCTCACCGTATCGATGCACTTCATCGCGACGGTGCGTTTCGGCCTGAAGTGGTGAGAGTACTCAAGCGAGTCGAGGCCTACAACCACGTCCGCAAACTTCGTGCCAAACGGCACACCTATCCGGCGATGGAGGCGTTAACGGGCTCTGTCGAGCCGTTTATTGAGGGGCTGCCATTTGATTTGACCTCCGAGCAGCGTTCGGTGATCGAGGCCATACGGGTCGATCTGGGTCGGAGCGACAGAGCGGCCCGACGTATGATAGTCGGAGACGTAGGCAGCGGTAAAACCATGGTCATGTTTGCGGCCGCAATGATGGCCCGTCCCCATCCTGTTTTGTTGATGGCGCCCACGTCGTTGCTGGCGCTGCAGCTCTATGAAGAGGCGCAAAAATATCTCACAACGTGGCTGACGCTGGCGTTGGTCGTGCAGGGGGATGCACGCGGCACATACCGCCAGGCCGATTTGATCATCGGTACCCATGCGCTCCTCTACCTGGAGGATCTGCCTCCCGCTCCACTGGTGATGGTGGATGAGCAGCACCGTTTTGGCACCCGTCAGCGCCAGGAGCTGGAGAAGCGGGTAGCACAGGGTGAGCGGCGACCACACTATCTGCAATTTTCTGCTACACCTATCCCGCGTACACAGGCGATGATGGAGAGTGCGCTCATCGACGTGAGCCTGATCGTTTCGACCCCCTTTCCCAAGCGCATCACTACGCACGTGATTGATCGAAGTGGATTTGGGGAGTTGATGGAGCAGATTCGTGCGACGGTAGCGCGCAACGAGCAGGTCCTGATCGTCTATCCGCTGGTCGATGAGAGCGAAGAGGTACCGTATCAGTCGCTCGAAGAGGCTCGTGGGTATTGGGAGGAGCGTTTTGAGCGGGTCTATGTCACCCACGGCAGAGACAAAGAGAAAGAGGCCATATTGCTGGCCTTTCGGGAGGATGGGGAGATACTGCTTGCGACCACGGTGGTTGAGGTGGGGATCAGTCTACCGCGCTTGACAACCATCGTGATCGTCGGCGCCGAGCGGCTGGGTTTGGCGACATTGCATCAGCTGCGCGGTCGGGTGGGGCGACACGGTCAACGGAGCCGGTGTTATCTGTTTACACATGTGCCTCAAAACGAACGCCTGCAGGCTTTTGCCCGTACGCTCGATGGATTTGAGATCGCTCGGCTCGATTTGCGCTATCGCGACAGCGGCGATATCCTCGATGGCACGATCCAGAGCGGCCAAAAGTTTCGCTGGCTCGACCTGGGCGAAGACGAAGCGCTTGTCCAGCAAGCAACGAAACGCGCCAAAAGATATGCATCTGATACCAGGAACTAAAGGGCATCTCTAAATTGTAAATCGTGCGCTGTTTTGCGGATCAATAAGAACGCCTGTGCTATAATGAAGGAGAGACTGTTGCTCAAGCGGGAGACCGTACCCATCAGTCCGGTGAATCCCGGGAGCGCAGAAGCGTTGCGCAAAATTGTCGCGACATCGATTTGGTTTGTGCCCAGGGGCACAATGAGACAAACGAAACGAGATACCCCCACTACTGAGGCATTGAGATGATAGTAACCATCAGTACTCCGCATCGTATTCGCCAGTATCGTATCACGGATCGCTGGAAACGGTATGGGTGGATTGCGCTGGTATCGGGGGTGGTGCTGACGGTGGGTACAGGCGCGTATCTGGCGTATTTGAAGGCGCGTATCAATGCACAAGAGCGGACCATTGCTCTGCTCCAGACTGCACAGCCTACGGTGACCGTCATCACCCGAATCGCCGAGGCAGCTCAGCTGCAATCGACCGCGCCTGTATCGCCTCCTCATCCCGAACGAACCGAACCGCTTGCGTGTGTCGAGACACACGCGACAGATCCGAATCAAACCGCCGATGCACAAGCAAACCATTCTGTGCGTCTCCAGCTCCTTGCATCGCGCACCCCCGAACGTGATGGCGAAACGCCGTTGCGTCTCTCACGCTCCAAACCCAGCGCTGAGGTACTGTTACCGTACGTAACATGGGTTGCTTCCGATCTGCTTCCTGCTGCATCGCGGTCGTTTCGCCGTGCGTATGCTGAGGTCAACGCCACAGCAATCCGCTCTCCCGATGCCTTGCCTACCGATATGGCATCCTCCTCGCTTCACAGCAAGACCTTTGCCGATCATCCGGCTGATTTAAACGATCCTTTTGTTGTGATGATGTGGTCGCGTCGGGCCGAGCAGTTTCATCTCTATGCTCCTCTGACGCATACGAGGGATCGTCTATCATCAGGAAGATCCCGTCAGGCTGCCTATGCTCCGAATGCGCCTCGTCGTCCGCCCTCCCGTGCTCCTTCGCCCGATCGAGCAGCTGAGACGGTTGTAGTTGAGCAGACGTATGGCATCAGGAATGTAGGCAGACACAATGCTCCTCTGTGGCGCAAAAAGCAGCATACCCGCATCCTCAAGATAGCCATGGGTCAGTTGGGCAAACATTATGTCTGGGGTGCAGTGGGTCCGCGAACGTTTGATTGTTCGGGGTTTACCTCCTATGTCTATCGGCGTCTGGGCATTGCCATCCCACGCACTTCTCAGCGCCAATCGCAATTTGGCAAACTGGTCCGCCGCAACCAGCTCCAGCCGGGTGATCTGGTCTTTTTCGATACGTCACGACGACGACGTGGATATGTCAACCATGTCGGAATCTATATCGGCGGAAACAAGTTTATTCACGCCAGTTCGGCCAAACACAAAGTGACCATCACCAGCCTCAATAATGCGTTCTACCAGCGACGCTTCAAATGGGCAAGACGGATCAACTAAAACGACCAGCAAGGAGACAATTTATGGCCTTTTTTAGCAACACAGCTTCCTCGACAACCTCCCCCGGGGAGCGCGCACAGACCAGCGAGACGATCATCACCAGCTGCATGGAGATTCACGGCGATATTCGTGGTTGCGGCAGCCTCTATATCGACGGTACTCTGCACGGCAACATTGAAACCGAAGAGGGAGTAACTGTAGGTCGGGATGGTAAAGTCTATGGAGAGATCACAACACGCAAGCTGATTGTCAGCGGCACGATCGAAGGCCGTGTCGCTTGCGAAGATCTGGAGGTGACACAGACGGGTGTTGTTTCGGATACCATTCGTACCCATACGTTGCGATCCGATGGTACACTCACATCAAACATCGAGGCTACTGATGCGATCGAGATCTCGGCCAATGGCCGCGTCGAGACGACACATATGGAGAGCCGTCGCATTGTCGTAAGTGGATCGGTTGTCGGCAATTTGACCGCAACAGAGCTGCTCGAGATTGAGCAGACAGGACGCATTGAGGGCGAGATGACCGTTACCCGATTCAAGGTCGCCGAAGGTGGAACCGTGATGGGCCAGATGCGCACCTATCAGCCTGACGCACCCATCACTGCACCGGAACCAATGGTCGATACGACGACGCTGCAGGGAGACGAAGAGGCCATCGATGCCTGACTGAAGTTCAGACACACCGCTCTCAAGAGCCCTCCTGATTTTGTACCCCAACTCCTTGCCGATTCGCTTCAGGAGGCCTCCCTGTACGATTTGTAACATCATGACAACCCAAAGAGTATTTTTGTATAGATTTTATACATATTCTTTCAATAGTTATGCTATGATGATCTTGTAACATTTATTTGACTTTTTTTTGGTATTCTACCTGCATGGAGTTGTGTCGAACACACCAATAGAGAATGCGTATGCAAAAACTGCACTTGAAGCGTGCCGTCGGCTCGAGATGGCTGCACGGACCGCTCACCTCAAGGCATTTGTACAGGAGTAATATGATGAAAACGGTCGGTTCAAACCCCTTTCGGACGATCTTAGCAGTGATTCTCGCCATGATGATGGCGACCCCTCTAGCCCTGTCAGCAGCCAAAGCCCCCCTTCCCAACATCGACATTGTTACGGCCGTGGGGCGGGATGGCTCGGAGCCGTTCAGTCCTCGGGATAACCGTGTAAATGGTCATGGAGGCCACACTCCGGGGATGGATGGGCCCAGAGGACGGATCAAAGCAGCCCACAACGGCGTGGTGCGTACCAACGACACCATCCGCTACGATTTTCACTACAACGTCAACGAACGCAACGCCTCCAACGTCGTCATTCGTGTCGAAACCGGTCGCGAAGATGTTCGCTGGGTGATGCTGCCGGCGCGGTGCCGCAAAGCAGGCTGGAAGGATGCCGAGGGACATACGCCCACTCCGCCCTCTGAGCTGCAGGATAACAATCAAACAATCGTGTGCAATCTCGGCAACCTCCCCGAAGGTACCACCGGGGTCATACAGGCTGTCGCACGCGTTCG
>CAZWMZ010000054.1:0-7245 GCA_964634965.1 uncultured Nitratifractor sp.
CAGCGATGCCCGATGAGCCAAGCACCATCAGCATCACCATCATCTGGTAGCGTACTGCGATCAGTGGATCGACGCCCGAGAGGATCTGACCGGTCATCATGCCTGGCAGGCTGACGAGCCCTACGGCATAGAGCATATTGAGCGTAGGGATAAAGGCGGCTTTGAAGGCAGTGGCGCGCGCCATTTCATAGGAAGTGTCTCGCTCACTTTCAAAGCGTTCGGCAGCGATACTGACGGCATTCATGGCATTGGAAAAGATCATGCCTGCCAGCGGGATGAGGACCCTGGGATCGTACCATGGATCGGGACGCAACACAGCACCGATGACGATGGCAAGTGTCACCACACCCCCAAGCGTGATTGAGAGCAGGACATAGAGATAGTAGCGTCGAGGCTTGTCGCGTAGCGGTCGCAACGCAATGAGCGAGGCAGCCGTGAGCATCACGCCCAGTACCGCCAGAATGGGCCATGGGTTTTCCGCAGCAAAAATATAGGTCAGGACATATCCAACGGCCAGCAGTTGCAACACCATGCGCCCGAGTGCCGTGAGCATGCTCACATGATCGTGTGTCCATCGTCCATACAGATACCATGTCACCCCTACGGGAATCAGGATCCAAAGCAGATCAACAAATTCAATGGTATAGATCGTGGTTTTCATCGCTGCAGAAGTGCCTCTACAAACTGATCACACCGTATTGGGATGCGCGGTGTTCTGGTTTGGCTTGCCAGAGAGCGCATCAGGCCAGGGGGCGGCGCTTTTTGTAATACGCCACGACCCCCAACCCGATCCCGACCAGTGCGACGATCAGGACGATTGATCCGATAATGACGGTGGGGGTGACGGGTTGGGTGAGGTCGAACATCAGGCGAGGACCTCGGCACAGCGGGCGCAGACGTGATCAGCCTCAGTGGCGGTGTAGCGCCAGCAGCGGGGGCACTTGTGGGCGGGGGCACGGTGAAGGGTAAAGCGTTTGCCCTCCGCTTCAAAAGCACCCAGCTCTTCGCCCTCGGGCGTGTTGGCAACGGCACTGACAACGAACCAGTCTTCGAGATCTTTGGGGTCGTGGATCGTAAAGGCCTCGACATCGCCCCCGATCTCCAACTCCAGCGTGTTTTTGATGATCTTCTCTTTTTTGAGACGATCGACCTCCTCGTACATCGCTTCGCGTGCTGCAAGCATCAGCCCATCTTCGAAGCTTTCGGCCACAGTGATCACCGGCGCATACTCCAGATCGAAAATCGACTCCATGTCGCCTTTGAGGATGGGCGGAGCGTACTCGACGATCTCATCGGCAGTGTAGGTGAGTACCGGTGCGATGAGTCCGAGCATGCTGCGCGCGATCAGTGCCATCGCCGACTGGGCACTGCGGCGTTGCGGTGCATCAAGACGCTCAGTGTAGAGGCGGTCTTTGCAGATATCCATGTAGATGCCGCTGAGTTCATTGGTGAGGAAGTGGTTGAGTGTCGCAAATCCGCGCAGGAAATCGTAGCGATCAAAGCTTGCCTTGACCGCATCGAAGACCGCAGCGGCCTTGCGCAGGATCCAGCGATCGAGCTCGCCGTAAGCCTCGGGTGCGACGAGCGCATCGAGGTCGTTGATGTTCGCAAGCAAAAACCGGAAAGTGTTGCGAATCTTGCGATACTGTTCGGCGGTCTGCTTGAGGATTCCATCTGAGATCTTGAGGTCGCCCTGATAGTCGCTCAGCGCCACCCACAGACGCAAAATCTCCGAACCGTACTGTTTGGTCACCTGCTGGGGCGCGACGACGTTGCCTTTGGATTTGGACATCTTTTCGCCCTTCTCGTCGACCGTAAAACCGTGAGTGAGGATCGAACGGTACGGGGGGTGAAAATTGACCGCCGTGCTGAGCAGCAGAGAGCTCTGGAACCAGCCGCGATGCTGATCAGAACCTTCGAGGTACATATCGGCCGGGAACGCCCCTGCATCGTAGTGACGTGATTTGAGCACAGCGTTCCAGGTCGAACCGCTGTCAAACCACACATCAAGAATATCTTCGACCTTTTCGAGCTCACCCGGATCGTATCCGCTGCCCGGATAGAGAAGCTCTTCGATTGGACGATCGTACCACGCATCACACCCCTCGACCTCGAAGATACCGGCGATGAAGTTGAGCACTTTTTCGTCCAAAATCACCTCGCCGCTCTTTTTGTGACGGAAAAACGCGATCGGTACCCCCCAGGTGCGCTGCCGTGAGATGCACCAGTCGGGGCGCTGCTCCACCATCGCTCCGATGCGGTTGCGCCCCCAATCGGGATAGAAAATGGTCGCATCGATCCCCTCTTTGGCCAGCTCGCGCAGGGTTTTTTCGGCTCCTTCTGGGGTCTGATCGATGGCGATAAACCACTGCTTGGTCGCGCGGTAGATCACCGGCTTTTTGGTGCGCCAGCAGTAGGGGTAGGAGTGGGTAAAACGCTCAACCTTCAGCAGACGATCGCCAAGCAGCTCCAGGATAGGTTCGTTGGCCTTGAACACATGCATCCCGACAAAACGCTCAGGCTCGGGCAGCAGACGATGGCCGATCAGGCTCTCATCGTAGCACCCCTTGTCATCGACAGGCATCAGAATCTCCAGGCCATAGTCGAGCGCCGCAAAATAGTCATCCTCGCCATGCCCGGGAGCGGTGTGTACTGCACCGGTTCCACCATCAAGCTCTACATGCTGCCCCAGAATGATCTGAGAGGTGCGGCCGTTGAGCGGGTTGATCGCTCGATGATTTTCGAGCTCGTGTGCTGCAAATTTGCGTACCGCGTGCGCGGCGACAAGCCCCTCCTCAGCCAGGGCTTGGTGTCGTGCCTCGGCCACGATATAACCATCTTCGGTCAGCACATAGATCGCTTCGGGACGCAGGGCGATGCCGGTATTGGCCGGCAGGGTCCAGGGGGTGGTGGTCCAGATCACCATCGCCGCACGCTCAGGCAGGTCAAGATCGCGTTTGGCCTTGTCGCTCATCTCAAAGGCAACGTAGATCGAATAGTCCTCTTTGTCCTTGTACTCCACCTCGGCTTCGGCCAGCGCCGACTCAGCTGCCCACGACCAGTAGATCGGCTTGGAACGCTCGACGAGCAGTCCTTTTTGGGCCACATCAACCAGGGTGCGATAGATCGCCGCTTCGAACGCATAATCCATCGTAATGTAGGGGTTGTCCCAATCCCCGAGCACCCCAAGTGCCTTGAAGCCATCCCGCTGAATGTCGATGTATTTGCGTGCATGATCGCGACAGAGCTGTCGAAATTCTGAAACCGGCATCGCCTCTTTTTTGGCTTTGCCGATCTGCTCTTCGACCTTCTGCTCGATCGGCAGACCGTGGCAGTCCCATCCCGGTGTGTAGCGGACATCTTTGCCCTGAAAATAGTGGTATTTGACGATGATATCTTTGAGGATCTTGTTGAGTGCATGGCCGATGTGGATGTCGCCATTGGCATACGGCGGGCCATCGTGGAGCGTAAAGAGCTCTCGCCCGGCTCGCCGGGCTTTCATCTGTTCGTACACGCCGGTTTCAAACCACTGTGCGTAGCGTTTGGGTTCTTTGGCGGGCAGATTGCCTCGCATCGGAAAATCGGTCTGAGGAAGGAGAAGCGTCTCTTTATAGTCCATCGCGGTAGTGCCTCGTTTGAAATGGGGGGATTATAGCAAAAAGTCCATTGCGGGGCCCTTGAACATCAGGGCACAGACCAAAATCGTGAAACAGTTCTCATAAGGATTTGAACAGGGATGTTTCGGCCCAGGTCTCAAGAGGTGCGTGTTTTGCGGCGGCGGCGCTCTTTGGCCCGTTCGATCCGCTTAATCTGAAGGCGGCGGCGAATGGAGCGGAGTTGGTGCGCACGACTGGGATTTAATTGTACCCGCGAGTGCGCGATATCCTCCCCCTCCTGCAACTCCAGCAGATCGGATTTGGCAAACCGAATCTTTTGCGAAGGAAAAACGCTTCGATGCCCTGAGAGCAAAAAGGCGATGACGATCGACACCGCTGCATAGTGGGCCACATCCATTCCAAACAGCTCCATCGCCATGACAATCGCAGCAATGGGCGCATTGGTCGCGGCCGCCAACACGCTGACAAAACCCAATGCGGCAAAGAGCGCCATCTGCCCGTCGCTTCCAAACAATCCGCCAAAGAGATGTCCGCTCGTAGCGCCGATATAGAAGATCGGTGTTACGATCCCACCGCTGCCGCCACTGCCCAAAGTTATGGCCGTATAGAAGATCTTGACCGCGAAGGTATACCACGGCAACTCCTGCGCAGCGGCCGAAGCGACCTCCATGCTTTTGCCGATCGTATCGAGCCCCAAACCAAAATAGTGATCACCAAATAGAAACGACAGCCCCACCAGCAACACACCGGCTCCCGCGGCCTTGTAATAGGGATTGATCGGCAGGGCATCGATGGCCTGCTCGGTCTTGGTCAGGGTCGCAATGATCAGCCAGGCAACCAGACCGAAAAAGATCCCGCCAAGGATCACTTTAGCGATGAGGACCAGATCGATGAAGTAGTGCTGGAAGTAACTGATCTCATAGTAGGTATAATGTGCACCCAGATATTGCGCAGTAAAAAAGGCGGTAAATCCCGCCACGAAAGATGGCAACAGCAGATCATACATGATCGTCCCTACTACCAGCACTTCCACCCCAAAAATGGCTCCCGCAATGGGTGTCCCAAAGACCGTAGCAAAACCAGCGCTGATACCACATATGACCAGCTTTTTGCGATCCCTGGCTGAAAAATGAAACAGATCAGCCACCCACGAGGCGGTACCGGCACCAATCTGTGCTCCAGGACCCTCCTTGCCTGCTGAACCTCCTGTAGCCAGGGTGACAATCGTTGCGAAGAGCTTGACGGGGATGACGGCGATATTGATTTTGCCGCTCTTTTTGTGGACCGCTTCGATCACCTTCTCGGTGCCGTGACCTTTGGCGTCGGGAGCGAGGGAGCGAACCGTCCAGACACTCAACACCAATCCAAATGGCAACAGATACCAGGCAGGAAACGGCAACAGTCCGCCGACCGATTCGGCCCCATGCAAAAGCATCAAAAAGAGGGTCACTACTCCACCAATAAGGACACCAACTCCCCCGGAGAGCACGACCCACTTGGCGACACTGACAAGAATCGAAGAGTGTTCGAGAGGATAACGCATACCTGTACGACCTTTTGCACACTGGCGCTGATGGCTCAAGTATAGCACTGGATTGTTAACCATCAGCCAATGGGTTGTGGTATAATCGCCCCATGCAAACGTATCACACCACTGTCCAAACGATCATCGACCGCCTGCGACACGGTCGCAAAACCGTCACCTTTGCCGAAAGCTGTACCGGTGGGCGCATTGCAGCAGCTTTTACCGCAGTCTCCGGTGCCTCGGAGGTCTTCCAGGGCAGCGTTGTCTCTTATGCAAATGCCATCAAAAGTCACTGGCTGGGGGTTCGGCCCGAAACGCTTGCCCAGCACGGAGCCGTCAGTCGTGCTTGCGTTCAGGAGATGCTGGCAGGCGTTTTGCGCATGGCCGAAGCTGATTTTGCCGTAGCAGTCTCCGGCATCGCCGGCCCCACCGGCGGCACACCGGACAAACCGGTCGGCACGGTCTATATCGGCATACGCTCCCCAGAAACCGAGACGATCCACCGTTGCCATTTTGAGGGTGATCGCGAATCGATCCAGGAGCAGTCGGTTGCTTTTGCGCTTGCACGTCTTGCTGAATGTGTCGTAGATACTTTTTCGTAAAAAAACAATTTTTTTACGAAAAACTCTTGACAAACCAAAACGAATCGGCTATAATTCTGCCCACTTAAGCCCGGAGAGGCTTTTGTTTTGTTGACCCGTTAGCTCAGTTGGTAGAGCAACTCCCTTTTAAGGAGTGGGCCCTAGGTTCGAATCCTAGACGGGTCACCACGTGTTCGCTGGTTTGGACTAGATGACCCTTTCATCTAGTGGCCAAGGATGCTGCGCTTTCCTCGCAGTCACAGAGGTTCAAATCCTCTAAGGGTCGCCACGAGCGTCACACAGGGTCGCTTAGCTCAGTTGGTAGAGCGCCACCCTTACAAGGTGGATGTCATAAGTTCGAGTCTTATAGCGACCACCATAATGAGATGATTATGTATATGCGGCGGTAGTTCAGTTGGTTAGAATACCTGCCTGTCACGCAGGGGGTCGCGAGTTCGAGCCTCGTCCGCCGCGCCACCAACCCATTTTCATATTCATTTCATTTTTCTCCTTTTTGAAACAGCCATCGTGTCCGGGATAGAACCTCCTCCTTTTGAATGCAACCACCCAACCCACACATATCCCGGACGGCGATTTGACGTTTGTTACGGGTCGCTTCTTATTCTCTTTTTGTTATACTTCGACCCAAAAAGGGTATCTCATACACAGAGAGACCCAAAAGCGAGGTAATCATGACGCTGGATGAGTACGACGAAACGACCGACGGCACCCTCCTCAAGATCGAAGCCGAAATCATCTCCAAAGAGCCCGAAGGGTTCGAGATCCGTGTCAGCAACAACGAAACCGGAGAGACCAAAACGTTCGATTCGGTACGTGGCTATGCTGAGTTTCTTGTCGAGAGTGTCAACCACTCCAAAATGGACAACTTCATCGCCCCGTGGCTTCCCTCTCCCAACGCCAGACGGTACGACATCGACCTGGTAGGCATGCAGCTTAGCATGATGCAGGAGTGGATGGAAAAAGAGCTAGGCGATGGGGATGGACCTATGCCGTTGGTTTAACCCAAATCGAGTATAATACGCCAAAAATTGCCCAAGGAGTTCATCAATGACATTTGACGAAGCCGCAAAAACATATCCCATTCTGGAAGAAAAACGTGAGGTGCTTGAGAAAGCCAGTCTCGTGAAGGATCCGGTCGATGTCCACAAAATCGCCGTCTATTTTATCCGAAAAGATACCGAATCGTTCAAAAAGTTGATCGATCAAGGATTGGACGTTAACGCACGTGAAAGTGGCGATTTTGGCTCACCTCTGCTGCACAATACGATCCGGTTTGATAACAGAGAGGCCTTTGATTATCTGATCGAAAAAGGAGCCGACATCAACGCTACCGACAACATCAACTACTCACCGCTGATCGAAGCAGTCGTCGATGGCAAACTCGATTATGGCAAAAAGCTGGTTGAGCTGGGTGCGGACAAGACCATCACCAACACCATGGGTGCTTCGGCGCTGGCGCTGGCGCAAAAGTTCGGTCGTTTCGAATTTTTGCCGATTCTTG
>CAZWMZ010000055.1:0-4671 GCA_964634965.1 uncultured Nitratifractor sp.
TGCCGCCATTGCCAGCTGACGTTCGCGTGAACGACCCGAAAGATCGAGTAGGCGCTCCCGATCGACCCACCCTTCGATCTCAGGGGTTGTCGGTTCGAGCAGTTTGGCTGAGAGCGGGCGCAGGATCAGCCGTTCACCCGGACGATCGCCCGCGAGCTTGCTGACCTGACCGAGCGCTTCGGCTCGCTGGCTCATGGGACGCTGGCCGACCACCTCACCGGTGACGAGAAACGAGGCACCGAGCTCTTCCATCATCGCCCGGGCGATCTTAAACATATAGCCGTGACAGTCGATGCAGGGGTTGAAGTTTTTGCCGTATCCGTAGACGGGGTCGAAGAGGATATCCTGAATGTACGCCTCGCGCACATCCACGAGATGAAAGTCCGCACCCACCTTTTCGGCACGCTGCATCAACGTCGCGGTAATGTTGCGGGTCGATCCAAAACCTGTCTGAATATAGAGTGCCGTCACATCGATATCCTGTTCGGTCATCAGTTTGACCGCGAGCATACTGTCAAGCCCGCCGCTAAAGAGTGAAATCGCGCGCATAGGGGATCAGTTCTCCTTGTTTGAGTTTGGGGATGATCTCTTTCTGGATCTTGGTGCGGATATAGCTTTTGCGCTCCAGCGGCACCGTTGGGTTGCGCATGATGCGTTGAAACAGATCGCGATAATGCCGTTCAAGTTGTCGTGCCAGCGCACGGCGCAACTCGGTTTCATCCAGCATCGGAATTTGATCGTCAAGACTCAGGCGCAACAGTGACGGATGATTCATCTCGCCATGCATCAGAGCCTCCATCGCCTCCCGATACGATCCGACCATCTCCAGATCGATAACATCCAGCACCTCATCGACGAGACGTGGATGGTCGATGAGGGTGCGCACAATGCTTTGCCACTCCGGGTCCTCTTGTCGCTGCTCAAAGCGCTGGCGAATCTGTTCGGAGTTTTGCGCCGTACCAAACAGGGCTGTAGATACCCCCAGTACGGTAGCGGCCATCGGCACATACGCTTCCCGCATCAACGGGCTCAAGCTGTTTAGAAAAGCTCGCATCTGCCCAAAAGCTGCCTCTTTTTGGGTTGGCACCTGCAGATCGTATTCGGCAGCAATCTGCTCCAGCACAAAAGGCACCAGCTCCCGAGCTTTGCGCAGCAAGGTTGCAACCGCTTCGATCTGGCCGGCCGCAATCATGTCGGCAGGATCCTGCCCGTTCGGGAAGAGCACGACGCCGCCCTCAAACCCATGGACCGCCAAAAGCTGCGCAGCTTTGCGAGCGGCAGCGACACCAGCTTTGTCCCCGTCGTACGCGACGATGACCCGTGGCTCACCTTTGCGCAGGAGCGGCAGATGATCTGTTGTCAGGGCCGTTCCCAGTGTCGCTACTGCCTGCGTAAAACCCGCCTGATGCAAGGCGATCACATCGAGATATCCTTCGCAAACGACCATCTCTCGCTGACGATAGATGGTCTCCTTGGCTCGATGATAGCCATAGAGCAAGCGGGATTTGTTAAACAGTTTTGTTTGAGGGGAGTTGATGTATTTGGCAGGATGGTTGACCATCGTACGCCCCCCAAATCCCACCAGCGCCCCCGCGGGTGAGTAGATCGGAAAGGTGATCCTCTGATGCAGCCGTGCGTAGAAGTCATCCCGCTCACCACGAGCGAGGATACCGGCCTCTTCAAGTGTGGGCATCGCCAGAGCCTGCTCCCGCAGAAAAGAGATCACGGCCGACGCTTCAGGAACATACCCGATCCCAAAATCTTCGACCGAACGCTGTGTAATGCCCCGTGTACGGAGGTATGCCAGCGCGTCAGAATTGGCTACGAGATTGGATCGGTACCACTTCTGGAGAATCTCCAGCGCACGCTTGGTAGCACTCAAATCGCCACGGCCCTGGGTATAACGAAGCGATATGTTGTACATCGATGCGAGTTTCTCGATCGCTTCGGGGTAGGTCAGTTTTTCGATCTCCATTACGAATTTTATCGCATCGCCCCCTGCACCGCATCCAAAACAGTGATAGAATTGTCTGGAGGGACTGACGACAAAACTGGGGGTCTTCTCGTCATGAAAGGGGCAGTTGCCCTTGTAGCTTGATCCGGCCTTTTTGAGCTCGACGTAGTTGCCGACGACATCCACAATGTCAAGGGTCGCCTTGAGCGATTCGATCGATCCGTTGTCGATCATGGAGCCAACTCGCCACCTCCGGAGGCAGCGTGCGATACGGAAACAATGCAACGATTCATCATCACGACCTCCATGGAGATTTTTTGAGGGCCTTTCGCCTGGATGCGCGAGACCTTGGGGAGATATTCTAACATATTTTGCTATAATGGGCACCCATTTCACCCCGGTCCCGAAAGAGGACGCTTTGTATGCAGTGTGCCGTGCATGGTACTCAGGGGGTTTGTGTGCCTTTTGCGTCGCGCCCGCAGATTCAGCAATGGTTGCACACAAAGCGTCTGAATGCAACGTTGGTACACAATCGTGTACGCCTTTTTGGGATGCGGGTTTCAGCCAGGAGTCTTGTGTGCAGGCATCCAGAAAGCAGATCACCCTCTATGCCGACGGATCGAGCCTTGGCAACCCCGGTCCAGGAGGATACGGTGGTATCCTTGTTTACCGGGACCACCGGCGCGAATACAGTGGCGGCGAACCCGATACCACTAACAACCGTATGGAGTTGCGCGGTGTGATTGAGGGACTCAAGTTGCTCAAAGAACCG
This sequence comes from uncultured Nitratifractor sp., assembly GCA_964634965.1. Lineage (GTDB taxonomy): Bacteria > Campylobacterota > Campylobacteria > Campylobacterales > Sulfurovaceae > S017-3. The sequence continues at coordinate 2,727 of CAZWMZ010000055.1, forward strand.
TGTGACGTTACGATTGTCAGCGACAGCAGCTATGTTGTCAAAGCGATCAACGAGTGGTTGCCTGGATGGATTCGGCGCGACTTTAAACGGGTCAAAAACCCCGATCTGTGGCGCGAATACCTCTCGGTCGCATCCCCTCATGCTGTCCGAGGTGTCTGGGTACGCGGCCACGACGGTCATCCCGAAAATGAACGGTGTGATCACCTCGCACGTACAGAGGCTGAACGACAAAAAGAGCGATTCAAAACAAAGGAACAGAAGCCATGAACAACTATGGGCAGCTGGAGCAGCGTCTGAAGTATGCTTTCAAAAACAAAGAGTTGATTGTCGAAGCATTGACCCACAAAAGCTACAAAAAACCTTACAACAATGAGCGCCTTGAGTTTCTTGGCGATGCCGTACTGGATCTCATTGTTGGAGAGTATCTCTACAAAAAATTTCCCAACGAAGACGAAGGGGTTCTCTCCAAGATTCGCGCCTCACTGGTCAATGAGAGCGGCTTTACCCGTCTGGCCAACCACATCGATCTGGGCAGTTACATCTATCTCTCTCCTGCCGAAGAGAACAACGAAGGCCGACGCAAACCTTCGCTGCTCTCCAATGCCTTTGAGGCGGTTATCGGCGCTATCTACCTCGAGGCAGGTCTCCACACCTGTCAAGCCATTGTCATTCAACTTCTCGAAGAGACCTATCCTCGCATTGATCTTAACACCCTCTCCAAAGACTACAAGACTGCGTTGCAGGAGTTGACACAAGCCACGCATGGAACGACACCGGTTTACAAACAACTTGACACCAAGGGCCCCGACCATAAAAAAGAGTTTGAGATCGGGGTGGTGCTTGATGGCAAGCAGATCGCACGCGCCTGGGGCAAAAGCAAAAAAGAAGCCCAGCAAAAAGCCGCCGGAATCGCCCTGGAGCAGCTGCGCAAAGGAGGCACACCGTGAACACCTTTGGTGCGCGATTGCGATTGACCACATTTGGCGAATCACACGGCCCGGCGATCGGTTGTGTGCTTGACGGTCTCCCGGCAGGCTTGTCCATCGATCTCGAAGCAATCCAGGCACAGCTCGATCGACGCAAACCGGGCCAAAATGCCTTGACCACCGCCCGCAAAGAGGCCGATCGTGTGGAGATCCTCTCCGGCACATTTGAAGGGGTCAGCACCGGCACCCCCATTGCGATGGTGATTTACAACACCGACCAAAAAAGCCGTGACTACGCCAACGTCAAGGAACTCTTTCGTCCCGGACATGCAGATTTTACTTATCACCACAAATACGGTATCCGCGACTATCGCGGAGGCGGGCGCAGTTCGGCCCGCGAAACAGCTGCACGCGTTGCCGCCGGAGCGATTGCGCGACATCTGCTTGCAGATCTTGGGATCACGATTCGAAGCGGACTCTGTGCCGTTGACGGGATCGAAGCAACCATATATGATTTTGACTTTGCCGACAGTTCACCCTTGCGGGCACTGGACCCCACCCAGGCTGCTGCGCAGGAGGCGGCCATTCTTGCTGCCAAAGCAGCGCACGATTCGGTGGGAGGTGTAGTGCTTACCGTTGCCGAAGGCGTTCCTGCTGGACTGGGTGAGCCCCTCTATCACAAACTCGACGGTGTGCTGGCCGATGCAATGATGGGCATCAATGCAGCCAAAGCAGTCGAGATCGGTGACGGCATCGACGCTGCACGTCTCAAAGGCAGCCAGAACAACGATCCGATTGCCCCGGATGGGTTTGCGTCCAACCACAGCGGCGGCATTCTGGGTGGCATCAGCAACGGTGAACCTATCCTCGTCAAAACCCACTTCAAGCCTACCCCCAGTATCTTTAAAACCCAATCAACCATTACGACCGACAACACCGCCGCTACGCTGGCGCTCTCAGGCCGTCACGATCCGTGCGTTGCCATCCGTGGTGCCGTTGTGACCGAAGCGATGATGGCA
>CAZWMZ010000056.1:0-5336 GCA_964634965.1 uncultured Nitratifractor sp.
TCCTCGTTGGCCTTGACCTCAGCCGGATCGAGGGTTTGGTTACCCAGTTTGTCGTAAAAGCTCTCCAGGCCATCGCTTTTGAGCAGGTGGTAGACCCCCTGGCATCCCTTGCAACAAAAGTAGAGAGTCCTGTCCCCCTCCTGCTCGGCGATCATCACCGTTTCGTCAAACTCAAGCTGACAGTGTGTACATGCGACAAGAGCCACGATACTCTCCGAATCTTTTTTGGGGTGTTATTTTATCGTAATTTTTGAATTTTACCTGTGCTGCGTTCGACCTTTTTGATTTGGCTTTGGGTAGCCCGACACGGGTCTGTCTTGCTCAGACAAAACGTTCGTTTGTCTGGGCGTGATCTTCTATATATTTTTAGAGATGCCCTCTTCAGGGATTTGGGTTTTAGCGCAGGAAGCTTCCAAGGGTAGAGAGAAGCAGGGCATTAAGCAGTCCGGCGGCCACTCCGGCGAGCAGATCGTCGAGCATCACGCCCGCACCACCAGCGAGCTTGCGATCGATCCAACCGATGGTCGAGGGCTTCCAGATATCAAACAGCCGAAACGATGCAAAACTGAGCCCCAGCCCCAGCCACATCCCCCACGAGAGCGGCAGCGACATCGCCGAATAGTGGGTGATCACCATCGTCAGCCACACCCCGGCGGTTTCGTCGATGACGATGATCTGATGGTCGTGAATGCCGGTCATCTTTTCGTAGGCGTTGATCTCGAAGATCCCGATGAGCGTGATGGCAACCGTCGCCATCAACAGGGTCTCGACACCGATAAAATGCGCGATCGCCCAGCCAAAAGGGATCGAAGCGAGGGTGCCGACCGTACCGGGAGCCCGGGGCGAGAGGCCGGTACCCAAAAAGGTCAAAAAAAGTTTGCGCAGGGTCATAGGTGTCCTTAGGTTAATGATGAGGTTTGGTAGAGCTCCATGAGTTTGATGTAGAACTCCTTGTCGGTTTTGGTCTCCAGCAGGCCGGAGCTGGGCATAAGCGAATAGTAGAGCGCTTGCACATTGTCGAATCGATCGGGGAAGAGCGCCGCGAGAATGCCAGCAGAGATCTCCTTGCGCACCAGGATCGTTGGAGGGAGAATCCCTTTTTCGATCAGGCTCAGGATCGAGGCGGGGCGATAGTGGATATGGTGGTGCTGACCGTGCGGGCAGGTATAGGTGCTGACAAGCGTTTTGCAGATGTCGCAATAGACATACTCATCGACGGTTTTGATTCGGATGCCCAGGTCGCTCAAGCTGTCAAAGAGGGTGTTGAGGTGATTTTTGTCATAGTAGAGTCCAAGTCCGGCATGGTTTTTGCCAATGAGCATCTCGGTGCAGCCGCTGTTTTTTGCCAGCAGCGCTTCGAGGATCAGTTCGTTGTAGCCGGCGAAGATATAGGTATTTTCAAACGGGACGACCAGGACGCGGTTGCGTGGCAAAAATCCATCGACAAATTGTGTGAGTGATGCGAGCCGAATGTCGTAACGCAGTCCATCGTCGGTAAAGGGTTTGCGCAAAAAGATCACCAGCAGATCCGATTCGCTTGTTGCCTGGCGGATCATCCGTTCGTGCGCGCGATTGAGAGGATTGGCGGCCATCATCATCGAGCTGATGGTGCGTGCTCCGGTGCGCTGGATCGCCTGCTGGATGCGTCGCAGTGTATCTTGAATCAATGGATACTCGACCCGATAGGGACCGTAGAGCGAGAGCGGTCCGAGACGCTTCATGGTGTTGCGCACACCGGGGTGCGAGGGATCGTTGGTGCCGTAGATGTGCATCAGGCGTTGCGCCTGATCGATCGGGAATATCTCCTCCACTGTCATCTCCCCGACAACCCCCTGATCGGAGACCAGGTTGACTGTTTCGCCCAGGCTCAAGGATTCGATGGTGGCCTGATTGCGCTGGCCGCTGGGGGCAAAGAGAAGCGAAAAAGGAAACGGAATGCCCTGGTAGAGGTGGGTGCGATCGACCTCTTCGGCTTCGCGCTGACTCATCAATCCATGCGCCGGCGCAAGCAGGCCCTCCTGGAGCAACGCCAGCGTTGAGAGCGCTTCGTCGTCGATAAAGAGGGTTTTATTTTTGCTTGAAGAGGTCATATTTTTTCCTTTTTTCCCAGAGGCTCTTGCGGGAGATACCCAGCCGGCGGCTCAATTCCGTATCGGGCAGGAGATATTGAAAACGCTTGACCACATGCTTGACATACTCGTCGATGGTCAAGATGTCGTTCTGGTCGTACAGTTTGTTGCGAGAGTGGACTGTGATTGTATCGATCGGAACGTTGTCGATCTCACCGATGGCTGAGAAGATGCAGGGCTTGTTGCGTGTCATGTCCCACAGCGCTTCCCGTTCACTCTTGCGCATGCGCTCCAGATAGATGATGTACCCGATCTCCTGCTGCGTCAAGTGTGCGATCCGTTTGCCCCATCCTTCGCGATCCAGAGGAATAAACACCAACGGTTTTTCCTGATAGTCGCTTATCTCCATTGCCAGCTTGTCAGCAGCACGCTGGTAGTTCGTCTGCACGAGAACCGGCAGAGAGATTTTGGATGGATCGTGTCCATGGTCAATTGATTCAAATGCATAATGAACATACTCTCGGTAGAAGGTGCCGGTTTTCTCCAGAAGGTACACTTTGCGGTGGTGTTCGATCTTACGGATAAGATCTTCGATCATAAAAGGCTTGACGATGTAGTCGTGTGCTCCGAGGCGAATCGGTTCACCGACGGTGTCGTTGTTGATGTAGTTGACCATCAGAATGATCACCTTGTCTCGAAACGCTTCGATCAATGGAGTGCAGGACTGCCCCTGGATCGACGTAGAGAGCAGATAGGTATCCCCATCGCTTTCCAGTGCATCTTTGACGGAGCTGTATATTTCGGTTTCAAAGGTATATTCGCTCAATTTGGCCGCAATGCTCTGGGCCAGATAGAGTTCGCTCTCGACGATAACGATTTTCATGTGTGCTCCTGTGTCCAGTCAAAATATCCCAGTGAGGCGACGGCGTGAACCGTTACACCCTCTTCGCGCCCGATAAAGCCTAGTTTTTCAGAGGTGGTGGCTTTGAGATTAACTCGATGAGGCGGCAAATCCAGCAGCGATGCGAGGCGTTGGCGCATGGCGTCTTTGTATGGAAGGATCCGCGGGATCTGGGCGACGATCGTCAGATCGACGTTGCGCACCGCCAATCCGACTCGACGGATACGCTCTATTACCGCTTCGAGCATTGGGGCCGAATCGGCACCGGCATACGCCGCATCGGTATCGGGAAACCACTCCCCGATGTCGCCTAGACCCGCCGCACCCAGCAACGCATCGATCACTGCATGGAGAGCAACGTCTCCATCGCTGTGTGCCTTGAATCCAAAAGGACTCTCGAGGGCAACACCGCAAAGCTTCATGGGCTTGTCCTGTTCAAACGGATGGGTGTCGATCCCAAACCCCACCCGTGTTTCGGGAGCAGGCGGTTCCAGACAGGCGAGATGATTGAGGTCCTCTGCATGGGTGAGTTTGTGGGCATGCGTGGAGCCCGGAACGAAGTGGATTGACTCTCCCAGCGCTCGGATTGCGCTGCTTTCGTCGGTATGGTTGATGGGGCTTTCCAGTGCCCGTTTCAGGATATCTGTTCGACTCAATTGCGGAGTCTGAATGCGCCTGGCCTGCGTGCGATCGACCGGGTCGTCCCCCAGGTAGAGTGTGTCAGTGACGCCCAGTACCGGCACAATGCAAGCCGCCTGATCGCGTGCAGCGATGACCCGTTCTACCATGATACGATCGAGGCAGCAGCGTGCGACATCGTTGACCAGTACCCAGGGGGTGACGACCTCCTGGAGTGCCGCACGCAATGAGGCCTGACGGGTTGCACCACCTGCAACAACTGCATAATCCCCAAAGCGTCGCATATGATCGAGATCGTCGGCCGATCCTGTGACCACCACATGTTCGAACCCAAAAGCATTCACAAAATCATCTGCTACTTTTTGCCACAAAGGTTTGTGGCCCTGGTAAAGCCACTGCTTGCGTGTCCCCATTCCAAACCGTGTTGAACTTCCTGCTGCCAGCAAAACCAGTGTAATCGCCTCCACGTTGTCGCCCCTCTGTCACGTTTTGATACACGATTATAACGCCTGTCCCCTTGATGGGAGTTTGGTTGTCTGTGTGTTGCATTTGCTGAATGGGCAACCTAATCTGGATATTTTTTGTCCGATTTTGTCGAGGCATGGCCGAGATTTAAGATTGGGTTGGGTATAACTCGATACTTTTTATCACCAGAGAATTAGAGGAGAGACCATGACCAAAGAGGATATTTTCGAGGCGTTGCGCAACGTCACCTACCCGGGCTTTACGAAAAACATCGTATCGTTTGGGTTTGTCAAACACATCGAGTTTGATGACAAGAGCGTCTCGGTCGATGTCGACATCACCTCCAGCGCTGAGGAGGTCAAAACCGAACTGATCAAAGCGATCGAAGTCGAGCTCAAAAAACTGGGCTTTGAGACGGTAACTGCCAATGTCCAGGCTCCCAAGCCTCCGCGTGAACAGAGCAACTCGACCACCGGCAAAAACATCGCGCCGCATATCAAAAACTTCGTGATGGTCAGTTCAGGCAAGGGCGGCGTGGGCAAATCGACCGCGTCGGTCAACCTCGCCGTTGCGCTGGCAATGCAGGGAAAAAAGGTCGGCCTGCTCGACGCCGATATTTATGGGCCGAATATCCCCCGCATGATGGGGATCGAGAATGAAAAGCCCGAGATTCAGGGCAACAAAGTGATCCCATTCAAAGCCTTTGGCGTCGAGATCATGTCGATGGGGTCGCTCATGGAGCCGGGTCAGTCGCTCATCTGGCGCGGATCGATGATCATCAAAGCGGTCGAGCAGCTGCTGCGCGATATTCTCTGGAGCGATCTGGATGTGCTCGTCATCGATATGCCTCCCGGAACAGGTGATGCTCAGCTGACACTGGCACAATCGGTGCCGGTCACGGCGGGCATCACGGTCACCACCCCGCAGGAGGTGTCGCTCGACGACAGTCGCCGCAGTCTCGATATGTTCAAAAAACTTCACATCCCCACTGCTGGAATCATCGAAAACATGAGTGGCTTCATCTGTCCAGGCGATGGCGAGGAGTATGATATTTTCGGCATGGGTACCTCGCAGGCCGTTGCCGATGAGTTTGAGACGCAGCTGCTCACACGCATTCCCATCGAACCCGAAGTGCGTGTCGGCGGTGATACCGGCAAGCCGGTGGTCTATCACAAAACCGACAGCGTCACGGCACAGCGCTTCCAGGAGGCAGCAGCCAAACTGCAGGCGTTTATCGACCAGGTCAATGCCGAGGGAGGCGC
>CAZWMZ010000057.1:0-7057 GCA_964634965.1 uncultured Nitratifractor sp.
GGCGTGCTGTGGCATCGCATACACGAAGGACGATTGCGCCCGATCGGCAACGCACGAAAAAAGTAGCGTTCGCCGCTTTCATCCAGCAGCGCTGAGTATTCGTTGAGCGATCCGTCCCGGAAGCGTTGCAGGATCCCGGCCTCAAACGGCGTGGCCTTGTTGACAGGATTGCGTGGATTGGTTGTCGCAAGCTTGAAGCTGTAGGAGATGTTGTGAGCCCGGATATAGTTGGCCAATACGTGGCGCGTGATGTATGAGGCTGAGAGAATTTTGGGATCAAAGAAGTCTCGATCGAGTTGGCCCGATTCGATCAGGCGATAGATGACAGGTTTCTGGACCGTTTCGATGTAGGTGCGCAAAGCGTTGGCGGAGTCGAGGATGGCCGTCACGTGCTGTTCGGCCTCCTCGATAACCAGGTTGGTATAGAAGCGATGAAAAAGCATGCCAATGATCCCATAGAGGATCACCATGACAATCAACACATTTCTTAGTGTCAATCGGCGTCGCATCTTTATCCTCGTATCGCATCGGGCCACTCCAGTCGATACCCGATCCCGTAGACACTCTGAATCCACGATTTTCCGATCTTTTTGCGCAGATCTTTGACTAGCGATTTGAGGGCCTCTTTGGACGGCGCTTCGTAACCCCAAAGGTAATCATAGAGGGTTTCAAATGTCAATGTGCAGTTGTCGTTTCGGATCAAAAACTCCAGCAGACGACTCTCCTGAAGTGTGAGTGGATACTCCTGCGTACCACGGCGAATGGTTTTACGACACGGACTGTAAAGCGTATGCGCATCCATGACAATCGGTTGACGGGAGTGGCGATTCAGCTCGATGGCAATATGGGTAAGCGCGTCAATCAGGTCATCACGCGTGTGGGGCTTGGTCAGGTAGCGGGTGATTTTCATTTCTACAGCGCGCCAGAGGTGCTCCTGGGTTGAGTAGGCCGACAGGATGACAATTGGCAGTTCCGGAAACGTCTCGCGAATGATTTTGACCGCTTCGAGTCCATCCAGGTTAGGCATGGAGATATCCAGCATCAGGGCATCGTAGTGTGCGATTGCCATCTCATCGATGACCGCCTGCCCATCTTCGACGGCGGTTACGTCCAGAAAAAAGAGGCGCAGGATCTCGGCGATGTTGCGACGGATCCCCTCTTCGTCTTCGGCGTAAAGAATCTTTTTGTCCCGAAGGATACCCAGCAGTCCATCTGTTTCCATTGGTACTCCTGTGTGGATCGCTTGCAGGCTCCTTGCGTGTCCTGGACTCCGCAAAGACCCTTGTGCTATGCTTTGGCTCAGTAGCCTCCGCGTTCCCGCATCCGTTTTTCGATCCGATGCCCGGCAATCGAGAGAGAGAAGGTGATCGCAAAATAGATCAATGCGACGATAATCCACGTCTCAAATGGGCTGAAAGTATTGGCAACGATTTCACGCCCGACTTTGGTCAGATCGGTGATTGAAATGACCGAAACGAGCGAGCTGTCTTTGACCAGGGCGATCACCTCGCCGACCAGGGCGGGCAGCGCCCGCTTGAGAGCCTGAGGCATGATGATGTAGCGCATCGTCGTGAAGGTACCCATGCCAAGCGATTTGGCTGCCTCATATTGGCCGGAGTCAATCGATTGGATTGCGCCGCGCAACACCTCGGCAAGATAAGCCCCGTAGAAGATCCCCAGCGACACCACGCCGGCATAAAAACGCGGAATGTCAAAGATCGTCGCGACAATAAAGTAGAAGATAAAGATCTGCACCAGCAACGGCGTACCACGAATGACGGTGATGTAAACCGTGGCGATGTCCTTGAGAAACTGAAAGCGTGAAAGCTTCATGAAAGCAACCACGGTACCAATCAGCAGCGAAAGGAGTGCCGAGAGGGCAGAGATCTTGAGTGTGACAATCAATCCGTTTGTCAACGGACCGGCAGTCCAGGTTGTTTTGCTGCCAAGCGTATCTCCCTCGTAGATCTTCTCGCCATCGGTATATTTGAGAGCATAACCGGTGACATCGTATTGGCGACGTGCATCGGTTCCCCGGATCGTTACCGTGTGGCCGTCGATCGATACGGTACCATCAAAAGGGGCCTCGAGGAGGCTCTCTTTTTCGTAGGCAAAATATTTTGGGACTGAACTCCACTTCCAGATGTAGTTCATCTTGGAAGCGGCGAGAAACAGAGCAAACCCCAGCCCGACAAAAAAGAGCACGGCGATGACGTGGCCAAAGGCTCGATTTTCCAGCAGGGGCGTGTGGCGGCGGCGCATCTTACTGTACGCGCTCCAGCCAGCTGTCCGATACGAACCACTTGGTGTAGATACGGTCGTACGTACCGTCATGCTGGATTTGGTTGAGGTAGTTATCCAGCCAGTTCAGGAAGTCCGGATCCCCTTTGCGCACGGCCCATCCAAGCGGCTCAAAGGTCAAATCGTTGTCCAGATGCACCAGCTTGCCTTTGCCTTTCTGGGCCATAAAGATCGCATTGTAAGGCTTGTCATAGATGAAGCCATCGGCTTTGCCGTTGAGCACCTCCTGGGCAGCATCTGCTTCGGTCTCGAACGTGCGGATTTTGGCCTTTTTGAACATTTTGCGTGCGGCAATCTCGCCGGTAACACCCAGCTTGGTCACGACGGTATACTCGGGTTTGTCAAGATCGGCGGCTGTCCGGACCGTGTCGGCCAGCTGTTTACGGATCAGCATGGTTTGGCCAACACTGATATAGGGGTGAGCAAAGTTGACTTTAAGATTGCGCTTTTGGGTGATGGTCATGCCCGACATGAGGATATCAAACTTGTTGGTCAGCAACGCAGGAATGATGCCGTCCCATGCGGTGGGAACCAGTTTGAGCTTGACGCCCATTTTTTTGGCCATATCGCGAGCAATATCAACGTCAAATCCAATGATGTTGCCTTTTTTGTCCTTCATCTCGAAAGGCATGTATCCCGGCTCGAGTCCCACGCGCAGTTCACCTTTGGTGATGATGGCGTTGAGGGTTGATTTTTTCCAGAGGTTGATGTCCTCGCCCCAGGCGGTGGTCCAGGCAAAGGCGATTGCCAATGCCCCCAAGAGAATTTTTTTCATCGTTTTACTCCTTGTGTGTTGAGATGAAGATCAGTGTGTCAAGATCTCCTGTAAAAATTTCCGGGCGCGATCGCTCGCTGGATGCGTGAAGAAGGTCTCCGGATCGTTCTCCTCGACGATCTCCCCCTCATCCATAAAGACCACCCGGTCACTCACCTCTCTGGCAAACCCCATCTCATGCGTAACGACGACGATGGTGTAGTTTTCGTTTGCCAGCGATTTCATCACTTCGAGCACCCCGCCGATCATCTCCGGATCGAGGGCCGAAGTGGGTTCATCAAACAGGATGACGCTCGGCTCCATCGCCAGCGTCCGGGCGATCGCTACCCGCTGTTTCTGGCCGCCACTGAGCGCGTTGGGGTATTCGTCGGCCTTATGAGAGAGGCCCACTTTTTCCAATAATTTTGCTGCCCGTGCATGGGCCGATTGTCGGGATTCACCTTTGACCTTGATCTGGGCAATGGTGACGTTTTCGAGGATGGTCAGATGCGGAAAGAGATTGAAGTGCTGAAAGACCATGCCAACCCGTGAGCGAAGCGCATTGATGTCGGCTTTGCGGTCGTAGAGATCCTCTCCATCGACAACAATGCGACCGTCGTCTATCTCTTCGAGGCGGTTGATGCACCGTATCAGCGTCGATTTGCCCGATCCTGACGGACCCGCAACGACTACGATCTCCCCGCGCTGCACGGAGAAATCGATCCGCTTCAGGGCATGAAACTCCCCATAATATTTCTCCACCTGCTCCATCATGATCATTGGTTTTGCGTCATCCATAAGAACAATCATAGTATAATTTCTTTAAAAGGGCGATAAAATGGGAGGATATTAAATTATTATGACTGTCAGAGCACTCTATGCCGATGGCCTGCTGGTGCTGGTGGCACTGAGCTGGGGGCTGACTTTCCTCCTTGTCCAGCATGCCGTTGCCGATGTGCCGGTCTATACATTTCTCTTCTGGCGTTTTGGATTGGCTTTTGTGCTGATGGTACCGTTGCTTGTGCGCCGGATGCCTCTGGCGCGTACGGCAGTGAGCGCCGGAGTACTGCTGGGGCTCTTCAATCTGGGTGCTTACGCCCTCCAGACCTACGGATTGACCTTGACGCTCTCGTCGTCGGTGGCGTTTATTACGGGACTCTTTGTGATCTTTGTGCCCATGATGAGCTGGCTCCTTTTTCGACAGCACATTGCGCCAGGCATGTGGGGTGCCAGCCTCTTCTCTGCTGCAGGATTGTGGCTGCTGACGATGCAGGGAACGCTGGGCTTTGGGGCGGGCGAGGCGTATGCGCTCGGTTGTGCCCTGTTGTTTGCGCTGCACCTGATCTATACCGGCCGTTTTTCGCGCCGCTACGATGTCATCACTCTGGTGGGAGTGCAGTTTGGGACGATGGCGCTGGGCGCGGCACTGTTTGGAATCGGCGTGGACGGATCGCTGACACCGGTGTGGACGCCGGCATTCGGATGGGGACTGGGGATTACGGTGCTGTTTGCAACGGTGTTTGCCTTTGGGGTGCAAACAAGCATGCAGCGCTACACCTCTGCGGCCCGTGCGGCTGTGATCTTTACCCTTGAGCCACTGAGTGCCGCACTGTTTGGACATTTCTATGGCGGCGAAACGTTGACCTTTGCCCAGATCCTCGGGGGGCTTATGATCGTTGCAAGTACGCTGTGGATCGAAATTCGGGGTCAAACAACTTCGAGTGCATAACACGAATGCTTCACAACCGATCTTTCGGAGAGTGGGGAGCTCGATAGAGCCATGCTTCAAATGGGCACCTCGAAAGACAGATCACACCCACAGCATCAAAAGCTTTTGTCTGTACAAGACGGACCTTTGATGGTCTGGCCAATGCCGGATTGACAAGGTCTAACACGGCGCAGACAAAAGGCCCCAGTGCCCCAATGTGATCAGGTTGCGGTCACAACCTTGCACATTGGAGAGAGGCAGGTGGCGTACGGCAACCGTTGGTGCGTTATGTATGCGTGCCGCCGTCTTGCCGGCGAAGCATGCGGTCAGCAGCGAGGCTGGCGATCATCGAGAGCAACACATAGGTGAGAAAAAAGTAGAGCCCAGCTTCGGCTTCGGCGCGGCTGATCTCCTGGCTGTTGGAGGTCAGATAAACCAGCAGGAGTGCCACGATAAAGACATCGATCATCGACCATTTGCCCAGATGACGAAAAAACCGAACCACCCCCGCAGCAAACGGACTGTACTCATACCACGAGACAAAGAGCAGCGCCAGTGTCTTGGTCGCAGGCACCAGGATCGAAAAGAGCAGGATCACGCCGGCAACGACGAGATTGCCATCGCCGTAGAGCTTGGAGACCGACCCCAGAATGCTGCGCGACTCAAACGAAAGCACCACATCACCGAGGTATTCGACCTCTTTATGGACGATCATCAGCATCAATGGTGCGATCAGCCCATTGATCAGCGCTACCAGAGCTCCGAGCGAGACCCAAAAGGTATACAGACGCGGTGTCAGGAGGAAAAAGAGCGCCACCAATACCATCGCGCCTGTCGCGAAGGCCCATACGGCGCGTCGCGCCTCTTGCTTGCTGCGATGGCGCTGCTGCTCGAGGCGCAAAAGACGCTCTTTGGTATCGTTCTGAACCAGACCGAGGGTAAAGAGGCTGGCGAGCTCTTTGAGCTTGAGTTCGGCGACGCCAGCAGCATCCATCTGCCGCGCAATGGTACCGGTGGTCTCTTCGTAGGCGATGGCAGCACGGTAGCCCTCTTTGCCAAACCAGATCATGACCATGAGGGCGATAAGGGCGATGACGATTCCGATGCGGGTTTGTGTTTGTCGATTCATAGTGCGATTATACTATAATTACCGCCATGAAACCCATTGATCACCTTATCCACATTGCACGCGAAGCGGGTGCGATCGTTCGCGCTGGTTATGCGACCGCCAAAACCGTCCGCCACAAAGGGGTCGTCGATCTCGTTACCGAATACGACGTACAGACCGAAGCGCTCATTCTCGAACGTCTCACCGAAGCGTTCCCCCACCACACCCTGGTTGGCGAAGAGAGCCATACGGGCGCTTTCGGTGATGAGCGAGCAATCTACATCGACCCCATTGATGGTACGACCAACTTCATCCACGGCATTCCCCATCTGGGGATATCGCTTGGCGTCTGGGAGGAGGGTCGACCGGTCATGGCGGTCGTCTACAACCCCATTCTTGATGAGCTCTTTCACGCCGAAGCTGGTCATGGAGCCTGGCTCAATGGCGCACCGATTCACGTCAGCGACCAGACCGATCTGCAGCAGTCGCTCATCGCCACCGGCTTTCCATACGCCAAAGTACATCGGGGAGCCGAATACCGCTGGGTGATCGACGTGTTGACCTCACTCCTGCCACACATTCGCGACATACGCCGCCTCGGAGCCGCGGCGATCGATCTGTGCTATCTGGCACAGGGGCGTGTCGATGGCTTCTACGAGATCGACCTGCAGCCCTGGGATGTAAGTGCAGGCATCCTCATCCTCCAGGAGGCCGGTGGACGCATCACCAATCATCTCGGCGAACCCTTCGATCTGAAGGCCAAAGGCATCATCGCCACCAACAGCCGCATCCACGGCCAACTGCTGGAACACATGCTGCCGATCTAACCAATGCGTGATCAATCATGTCGTAGTACGTGCTACGTGTGCCGTACTGCACATTTCGGAGCTGAGGCTTTAGCCTCAGTAGCACGCCCCCCGAAAGGGTCTGACCCCAAATGTTAAATTTTGCAAGACACGGAAAATCTCACATAGCACACCCAAAGTGACGCCAGTCCTTCGCACTTTCTTTTTTCTTTGGTTCGTTTCTCTTTTTCTTTGTTGCGCGAACAAACCCGATCCTTTGAGATTCCATAAAATTGGTGTTTATGATTTAAAATTTAGTTCCTGACCCCTAAAATTTAGTTCCTGACCCCAAATTTTAAAACTTTACTGATAATTTTTTGTGATAACATTTTATTTCTCAC
>CAZWMZ010000058.1:0-2392 GCA_964634965.1 uncultured Nitratifractor sp.
TCGAAGGTATCGGCGCTGTCGATGTAGATGCGCGCGACTTTTTTCTGCCCGAGGTATCGTTTCATCCCCTACTCCTCGAAAATGATCAGATCGTAATGGCTCCGCTTGACGATCGCTTTGCCCGGGGGAACCGATCCGGGACGGTTGAGTGCATGGATCTCTTCGCGCAGCTGCTCGATCTCGGTCTCGAGGCGCTCCATCGTATCGCGCAGGCGCAAGATCACATCCACACCGGCGAGATTGACTCCCATGTCGCGCGTCAGACGCAGGATCAGCTTCATCCGATCGATGTCGGCCTGCGAATAGAGGCGCATGCGCCCCTGTGTGCGCGAGGGTTTGACCAGCCCTTCACGCTCGTACTGGCGCAGTGTCTGGGGGTGAATTTTGAGCATGTTGGCTACCACGCTGATGAGATAGACCGGTTCTTCATAACTGTGCATGCGACCTCCTTAGTCGGGGAGTTGGGTTTCGCACTGCGTGCGCAGATCCTCAGGCAGGCTCTCTATGGGAGGGAGCACAATGTTGGCCACCAGATAGAGATCGCCCGCAGCGCCCCCGCGACGGTTGGGGTATCCACGTCCACGCAATCGGAACTTCTGACCGTTTCGGGTATTTTTGGGTACCTTGAGACTCACCGTTTTTTCGGGGGTATCGACCTCGATCTTGCCGCCAAACATGGCGCGCTTCAGGGGCAGATCGATCGTACGGTACAGGTCGTTGCCCTTGAGGGTATATGTATCACTCTCCGAGACGCTTACCTGAATCAGCAGGTCTCCGCGCTGTCCCTGAAATGTTTTGCCTTTGCCCCGTACTCGAAGGGTCTCACCGCTCTTGATGCCGGCCGGTATCTTGATGTCAAACCGTTCGCCCTCTTGCGTTGCGACCGAATGCTTGCCGCCCTTGAGCGCCACGTCAAACGGTACGGTGATGGCAGCGCGTACATCCAGATCGGGCATGCCAAATCCACCGCCGCCTCCAAAACCGCCAAAGCCACCAAAGCCGCCGTGCGATGTTCCACCAAATCCTCCACCAAATACCGCACGCAATATCTCATCCAGATCCATCTCGGCGCCCTGACCGCGGGCAAAATCATGAAAGTGCTGTCCGCCGAACATCTGATCGCCAAACTGATCGTATTTGGCCTTTTTCTCCGGGTCACTGAGCACCTCATAAGCGGCGTTGATCTCTTTGAACTTCTCTTGCGCTTCGGGCTCTTTGTTGATGTCGGGGTGGTATTTGCGTGCCAGTTTGCGATAGGCCTTTTTGATCTCGTCTGCGCTGGCGTTTTCGCTCACCCCGAGCGTTTCGTAGAGGCTTTTTGCCATCTCTTCTCTCCTCTTGACCGAAATATTTGTGCGATTATATCAAAAAACTTTAGTCTATGTCAATCAATGTTGGCTCTTAGTGCAGGAAATGACGCACTCCGGTGAAGTAGAGCGCCATCTTGTGTTCGTCGGCGGCTGCGATCACCTCATCGTCACGAATGCTGCCACCCGGCTCGATGATGGCACGCACGCCCGCTTCGGCGGCTGCATCAACACTGTCGCGAAACGGGAAAAAGGCCTCGCTCGCCATCACCGAACCGCGTACGTCCAGCCCCATCTCTCTGGCTTTTTTCAGGGCACACTGAGCCGCATCGACGCGGCTGGTCATCCCCATGCCCACCGCTACCATTGCGGCATCTTTGACATACACGACGCAGTTGGATTTGGTCAGAGCGGCCACCTTCCAGGCGATCTCAAGATCCTTGCGTTCCTGTGGTGTGGCCACCTGGGTCGTTTTGCATTCTGCCTGCTCCACTTCGGATCCTTTGACCCGATCGGCCTCCTGGAACACAAAGCCCCCTTCGATGTGTTTGAAGTCGATCGTATCGTTTGGCAGGGTAAGATGTGTGCCCCCCTGCACGAAGAGCTTGATCCGTTTTTTGTTTGCAAAGACAGCGATCGCATCCGCATCAAAATCGGCAGCGATGATCACTTCGAGAAAGATCGCGTTCATCTTCTCCGCCAACGCCTTGTCCACGACGCCATTGACAGCCACCACGCCGCCAAAAGCCGAAACCGGATCGGATTTGAGTGCCTCGGTATAACTCTCCAGAAGCGTATCTTTAATCGCAAAGCCGCAGGGGTTGCCGTGCTTGACGATGCAGACAGCCGGCTCTTCGCCAAAGGCTGCAGCGATCTTGACCGCACCGTTGACGTCGGTAAGGTTATTGAAGCTCGCTTCCCCTTTGATCTGCCGAAAATGATCGCTGAAAAAGCCGTCAAACTCATACAACGCACCCTGTTGATGAGGATTTTCGCCGTAGCGGGTTTGGAACACTCGCTTGCCGGTGATAAACTGATGGGCACCAAAGCCGTTATTGAAGCGGCGGTTCATGTAGTTGGCGATC
>CAZWMZ010000059.1:0-18320 GCA_964634965.1 uncultured Nitratifractor sp.
GCCGAAGCGATCATGGGAGATTGGGGGCGCAATCTCGTCATCGCCGGTGCGGTACTTGCGACCGCATCGGCCATCAGCGGAACGCTATTTGGCTCGTCACGTCAAATGGCGCGCATCGCCGATGACGGTTATCTACCTGCCCCGCTGCGCCAACGCCGCGGCACCATCCCCACCGCAGCGATCATCACCATGGCCGCAACCGCATCGGCATTGATCCTCAGCGGCGGGTTGCGGCTGATTTTGGAGTTTGGGAGCATCACCTTTTTGCTCGTCTCGCTCCTGATGGCCATAGCCAATTTTCATATCCGTCATGCCACCCGCTCTTCGGCGATCGTCTCGATCTTGACCATTATCGGACTGGCAGTCGGTTCGGCTTTGATCCTTTATTACGAAGCGCGCCATTCCCCCGAACAGCTGCGTTTTATCCTCGGACTCTATCTGCTGTTGAGTCTGGGAGCATGGGGATACGCACGCTGGCAAACACACCATCGCCCAAGGAGGTTCTCGTGACACACGCCATCATACAGTTTACCCTCTCGGGTGCGATCATGCTTGTTGGAATCTTGACGCTCCTTAAGGTGAGCGAACCACGCGAAGTACCCTTTGCGCTGTTGCCGATTTTTTTCGGATTGCACGAGTTTGCACAGGGGTTTGTTTGGCTGGGTACGGAACACCTCATCAGCGCACGGGCGGCCGAGATGGCCGAGACTTTTTATCTCTTTTATGCCAAAGGATTGTTGCAGTTTTGGGTACCGCTTGCGGTATGGCTGCTCGAACCACGTGGCTGGCGCAAAGGAGTGTTGGGCGCTCTGACGCTGTTTGGAGGTGCGATGACGGCATACGCACTCTACGCACTTGCGCAAGCGCCTGCTGATGTCTATGTGCGTAACGATGCACTGGTCTATGCAACACCGCGGCTCAATCACCTCTGGCTCGCCCTGGGCTATATCGCTACGACCGTCGGGGCATTGATGCTCAGCAGCAGCATGGCCATCACGCTGTACGGCCTGCTCAACTTGCTCGGGCTCAGCCTCGTGTATTGGCTCAAACCGTATGCGTTCACTTCGCTGTGGTGTCTCTATGCCGCGCTGCTTAGCGGCGTACTCTATTTCTATTTCGTCGAGCGACGGATCGCCTTTTTGCGCATGCTTAAACAAAAAGAGGTCGCGCTCAACCAACGCCTGTCTCGCGAACTCGAGCGCCTGCAACGGCGCTATCCCGCCCTGCGTCAGCGGTGGGAAATGTTGTGGGGATAAGTGGTACTGTTCGTTCTATGGGTGCTGTCCAAATCTCTTGACGGCTGTTGCATATGCGTCAGGCGTGTTGAGATTCAGAAAGATCTCCTGGCGTTTGCAAACCAGATCGATGACCTTTAGACGATCGAGCAGGTCGTTGAGGCGGTGGTTGTTTGCGTGCAGCATGGCAGTGATGGGCTCAAGGGCACTGGGGCGGTAGATCGCGCACAGGGGTTCGCGTCCGCTGGGCGAACGGGAGACGATCGCCTGTGCATCGGGATGAGACCGGGCTGCAGCACGCAGGCGAGCGATGAGCTGCGCATCGATCCCGGGCATATCGACACTCAAAAGAAACACCTCATCGCGCTCGATCGTCTCGAGAATGCTTGCAAGCGCACCCAACGGTGAGGCGATCGCATGCCGGTCACGGATCAGAGGGGCATCGAAAGGAAATTTGTCGCTTTTGGCACTGAGCCATACCCGCGCAAAGAGTGGCTCAAGCTTGCGATACTGATACTCTGCAAGCGTCGAATACCCCCCAAAAGCCATCAGCGCCTTGTCCTGTCCCATGCGCGAACTTTTGCCGCCGGCCATGACCACTGCATCACCCTGTCGCATCACCCCTCCTGCGTCGTATTCGATGGAGGCGCATCATGATCCATGCACCCAGCGCCACTGCCGCGCTGAAACCAAAGAGTTGATCGGGTGCCCGGTCGTAGATCCACCCGGCCGCAACCGCTCCGATCGAACCGCCCAACCCAAACGTGATCCCCAGGTAGAACTGCTGGGCAAGCTTTTTTTGGGTGTAGAGTTCGTGCACATAAGCGATCGTAGCGGTGTAGTAGAGGGCGAAACTGAGCGCATGCAACGCCTGCGATGCATAGGAGAGCGCCAAACAATCAGGCCACCACCACAGTATCGCCCATCGTACCACCGCACTCAGTGTGGCCAGCTCGATCACCCCCATGAGGTTACGTCGCAGCAGGGGGCCCTGGAAATAGAGCATTGCGATCTCGACAAGCACTCCGAAACTCCATAGATAACTGATGGTAGTTTGCGCAAACCCATGCGCATGCTCATAGATAGTGAAAAAGTTGTAAAACCCTCCGAAACTTGCCTGGAGCAAAAAGGCACTCACCCAAAAGGCCCAATAGCGTCGGAGAGAGAAGGCTCGGTCGCTCTGGCGATCGACCGGCAGCTGGCGGTGGGGATCAAATCGCACGATCTGCCAGCCGACCAGTGCCGTCATGACCGAAGCCGCCGCAAGATAGAAGAAGGTCTGATCGAGCCCCTTGAGTACCTGCCCCATCCAGAGCGCGATCGCGATAAAGCCGACCGAGCCCCACAAGCGTACCTTACCGTAGTGCTCACGGGTGATGGTTTGGAGTGCGATCGCATCGACATAAGGCAAGACCGCCCCCATGGCCGCACCGTAGATCAGATTGATCGCCAGATAGAGACCAAAGGCATCGACGCTGATGCCCAGCAACAAGGAGGCCCCCACCATCGCACCCAGCGCCACCCGATAGATCCGAGCATCGAGTGGCACAAAGCGGCGAAAGAGAAACGGCAGGAGAAACCGCATCAACGGTGCAGCCGCATAGACGATGCCCACCTGCGTGGCGCTGAGCCCATGCTCTTTGAGCATGTTGGGCAGGTAGATGATGTAGACGCCCACCAGGATGAAGTAAAAGAGGTAAAACGCCCCCATCACCCCCATCGCGCGGCGCGAGATCGAACCGCTCTGTTGGCTCATGTGCCAGACCGGGTGCGCGAGGGGTCGTCGACGCGGATCAAGGCGGTGCGACTGATCAGCTCATGGGGCATGCGATGATCGCGGCGCACAAACAGCAGGATCCATCCCAGCAGCAGGCGGGAAAACGGCGCGGTGATCTGTCGCAGGACGATCTGCCCAAAGCGGGGCGCTTCGAGGGTACGGGCATCCACAACACGTATGCTGTAGGCACGCATGCCCGGTGTCTGACCGCTCTTGGCCACAAAGAGAATCTGCACAAATACCAGAGGCACCAGGATATCGATCCAGCCGAGGAGTTTGTTGGCAGCAAACCCTTCGCGTCCTCCCATCACTGCGTAAAAGACAAGGTACATGATCGGCATCAGCAGCATAAAACTATCGGTGACGAAGGCCTTGGCGCGGGTGCGCTTATCGGGAAACGGGGCTGAGGGTGTGCGGTGCGCCGGAGCGGGAGAAGGAATTTTGCCCTGCTTGATGTCGCGAAAACGAGGTTTGGCCATCCTGCGCTCCTTAGAGTTTGGCACCCAGACTCATGCTGAAGATCGGCAGGAGCATCGCCATAACGATCGTACCGACAATCCCTCCGATAAACAGCATCATCACTGGCTCAACCATTTTGAGAAGGCGCTCAATGCCCTGTTCGTTCTCTTCGGCATAGAGTTTGGAGAGGTTGTCCATGACGGATGAGACATTGCTCGACTCCTCTCCCAGCGCGAGGTTTTGGAGAAAATTGCTCTTGAGCTTGACCCCTTTGGCCGAGTAGAGAGCGTTGGAGAGTTTGTTGCCTTCGGTCACTTTGCGCGTAACCTGCTGGAAGAGATCTCGAATGGCCAGATTGCCAAAGGTGCTGCTGGCCAGTGTGACCGCCTGCGTATACGGTACACCCGAATCGAGCATAAGGGAGATAATGTAGCTGAAGCGGCCCAGTTCGTGGTTTTGGGTCAATTTGCCCACAATGGGCAGGCGAAGCATGGCGGCATCGACCGCGTAGTGGAAAGCACGCACTTTGGAGTAGGCGATCTTGCCGCCGATGATAAGCAGGAGCAGCCCAACCATGATGCCAACATAGTGCGACCCCAGAAAGCCACTGGCGCCCAGGACAAACTTGGTAATACCGGGAAGCTCCTGGTGCGTATCCTCAAAGATGCCGGTAATTTTGGGGACGACATAGATGAGCAAAAAGACCGTCATCCCCACGGCGACAATGAGGATAAACATGGGGTAGATCATTGCATTGAGTATCTGCTGACGAATGCGGCTCTGGCTGGCAAAAAAGTGGCTCATGTTGGTCAGCACCTCGACCATTTTTCCTCCCTGGGCGGCTACCTTGGTGCTTTGCAGAAAAAACTCCGGCAATTGATAGACCTCTTGCTCCCGCAAAGCCACCGCCAGAGGTTTGCCCTCATCCACCATGGTCTTGATTGCATTGAGAAAGGCGCGGTAGTTGCGCTCTTTTTGGTGCTGCTTCTCCATCAGTTTGAGTGCGGTGAGGATGGTCATGTTGCCGGCGTTGAGATAGCTGGCAAGCTCTTTGGAGAAGTTACTCAGCATGACATTGGGCATGGGGCGACGGGTCGAAAAGCCTTTGAACGAAATCTCCCGTGCCTCTTTGAGCGATTCGTAATAGATCCCCTGATGGCGCAATCGATTCTTGGCTTCGTCCATCGATGAGGCGGTAATTGTGCCTCGGGTGCGTTTGCCTTCTTTGGTCAGACCTTTGTAGCGATAGAGCATGCCTTGATTTCCTTGCCAAAAAGTGTATAATTGCACACATTATAACGAAAACTTCCCAAAGGTAGCCCGCGATGGCGTTGCGTTTTATTTTGGCCTATTTTGGATGGCTTGGCATTTTGTTTGGCCTTTTGTATTGGGATCTCTCCCCGCTGTCGCAGCTGCCCAACGATCTGTTGCGCGATGGGTTGATCCATACCATGGAGGCGCTCTTGCCGCCAGGACAGGTCAAAGGGTGGGACATCTGGATCAACCCTCACTACAAACTGATCATTGAAAAAGCGTGCAACGGAATGATCCCGGTGTTGATGTATCTGGCGTCCATCTTTGCCTTTCCCGCGTCATGGAAACGTCGCATCGTCTGGGGGATTGGCGGAAGCGTGTTGCTTCTGGTGCTCAACGTTGTGCGGATTCGGATGGTGGTCTATTTTGTGACCGAAGGGGGGCGACGCAACTTTTCCCTCTCGCATGACCTGCTCGGGAATGGCCTGTTTATGGTCGTGGGGCTGGGGTTATTTTTTCTGTTCATTCGTGGCGGACGAAACGAAACCGATACCAAGCAGTAGCGCACAAGAGGGTATCGCCTGCCCGGAGAAGACCGCTAAAACTTGATCCGATAGTAGCGAGCAGAGTACTCGCTTTTGAGCATGATGGCGCGCACTTCGACCGGGATGGGCAGATCTCCCAGCGGCAACGGATCGCTGATGTGGATCATGCGTTTGATCGATTTGAGCGCCTGGCGGGTGGCATCTTTGTCTCCGTGGAGACGATCCAGTAACATATAGGCGCTCTTTTCCGATTTGTCGTATCGCAACACCTTGGGGGTCAAAAAGAGAGTATTGGCCAGCTCAGCCTTGACTCGGCCGCTGATGTAGTAGGCTACCTGCTGATTTTGCTCTTCGATCTTGATGATCCCCAGCACAACAATACTGATCAGCACGACCGAGACCAGCACTTCAATGATCGTAAATCCGCGTCGCATCATCAGTAGTATGTTCCCATGGTATCCAGAGCGCTGCGATACTTTTGCCAGTGCTCTGCAGCTGCATCAAGGCTCTCGAACGTTTCGATTTTGCCGAAATAGCTGGGGATAAAGTAGAAGCGATCGTGCGCTTCA
The DNA here is from genome assembly GCA_964634965.1 of uncultured Nitratifractor sp. Taxonomy (GTDB): domain Bacteria; phylum Campylobacterota; class Campylobacteria; order Campylobacterales; family Sulfurovaceae; genus S017-3. Next base: position 5,840 of record CAZWMZ010000059.1, read on the forward strand.
AGGATCATCTGAGAGGTGCTGCCGTTGGGATAGAAGTGGAAGCGCAGGCAGACCGGCCGATCCTCCAGCCGCCCGAAATCGACCTCAACCGGACTGCCGCCATCGTCCAGAATGTAAGCCTTGAGCGGAGGCATCTGGCTTCCAACCGGTACCTTTTTGCCGTTGACCATTGCAAAACAGGTCTGGCACTTTTCTGTGCAGACAAGATCGGCATCGATCGCCTCCGCCATCATCGGCATCGCTTTGAGTTGATGGATGCCGACATTTTCCTCATGCGGTTTGCGAATAGAGATGGTTGTAAAAACCATAGCAGCAAAAAGCGAAGCGATCAGGATGACAATGATCAGTTCGATCAGCGAAAAACCCCGTCGCATCCGCGACATCGGCAGGTGAATGACGATGGAGGTTATTTTTGGCATTGGGAATAGCGGATATCGGCCGCTTCGGCCTCTCCCCCCTCCTGGCGATCGGCACCGAGACTGATCAACTCAAATTTTTGCCCGTCTCGCACATAGACAAATGGGGTTTTCCATGAATCTTTTGGCAACTTTTCAAGATAGGGATTGGTCGAATAGTTGGGGTATTTGTCCGCATCGGGATTTTGCAGGAGCGCTTCCAGCCCCTCTTCGGTCGTCGGATACATGCCGTTGTCGAGCTTGAACATCTTGAGCGCCTGCGAGATGCTGCCCATTTGAGAGCAGACCAGATCGCGCTTGGCCTTTTCACCTGCACCAACGAGGTTGGGGACGACAAACGCTGCCAACAGACCCAAAATAAGGATCACCACCAAAAGTTCCAACAGGCTAAATGCTTTTTTCATCGTATCTTTCCTTTGATCGGGCGCCTCCGGGGCCCACAGAGCGCAGAAGCGCGCGGGGTAAGAGGTGCCCTTAAATCTTGATTCACTATAATTAGTGATTGATTTTACTTCAAATGAGCTTTTAAAAGGTTAAAAGTGCGACGTGGCGTAACCCTCTTTATCACCCTTTCGATCATCGCGGCCATGCTGGCGCTGGTGGGCGTCGTGTTTCACTTCCTTGAAACGGCGCGCGCCAAAGCCGAAGTCAAAGCCTCCCTTATCCAGGCCAATCTTCTCTACAGCGACACCAAAAATGCCTTGCGGCGTTTGCTGGGCAAAACCCCCAAAACCAGCACCTACACGACATTTTACAATACACCGCTTCCGATCGCATCAACCAACGGTGAATTCGGTGTAATGGTACACTGCAGCCCGATCGCCAGCCGCCCCAACATCGCCTGGCTTGCGCTGGATGGACACCCAGATCGGCAGGCTCATTTTGAGATCGCTCAAAAGGTGTACGACTTTCTGGTCGATAAGGCCGACTTGAAAAATCCGACGTTGCTGTACGACGCGCTGCTGGATGCGCTTAAAAATTCTCATCGAGTTCGTTACAATATACTAAGTAATATTAATAAAAAAAAGGGTACAATCTCTTACCGTGAGTTTCAATCCATTTTACGGACGTACCGCTATGAAGCGGACGACCCCGCTGTGTTGACGTTGCCGTGGCAAACCTACTTTGCGTTTGGCACCGATCTCAAACGGATCGATTCAAACTTTATCGCGCCGGAAGTGCTGGCGGTGATTTTTGATATCGACCTGCAGCTGGTGAAGGGAGAGGATGGATTTGCGATGGGCAGCTCACTCAAGGATTTTCTGGAGAACAATGGACTCGATACCGCCTGGTATACGCTCCAGGGTCCCCGGGAGGTGTTTGTCAAGCAGCATCCGGTTGATGCCATGCGGTGTACGGTCAATTATGGGTTTCGAGACAGTCAGTATGCGTTTCGATTCGATTACATACACAAAAAGGTAGAGGGCTTTGAATTTCTGGGACACTAAGAAAGCACCGCTGTTGCTGATCCACCGTGCGATGCGGGTGTTGCCCGATCATGCACGTTACGATCTGATGCTTTCACCCCAGTTCTATGTCCACAAACGCGAGGAGCTGGCCGTCAAGTACGCCTTTCAGGCCAAACGACTCGCTCCCTCCATCTTGGACGATCTGACCGGGCCGCACCCCATGCGATACGAAGCCTTCAAGGACGAGGAGGGCGCATGGCACTTTGTCGCCTACGACGCCAAAGCACTCGAAGCCTTTCTGGAGAGCCGGGGCGGTTCGCTGGGACGGGTGGGCAAGCTCTATTTTGCCGAACAGGTTCGGCGTCGTTTTGATCCGCCGGTCCTGCTGGGCAACAACGACGTCCTGGGGGTGGTCGATGACATCGCGACGGTGATCCCGCGCAAGCTGCTCGCCGATCCCGATCGACTCCAGACTTTTGACGACAGCTTTCGTCCCGATGAGGGGTTTGGTGTCAAGCGCAGCCGTCGTCACCACAGTGCCATGGGTGGCAGCACCCTCGACGGACGGTTTGCCACCACCCTGGCGGTTGTGATGTTGCTCATTGGGTTGGCGTATGCGGCCGAGGGGTATCGATACCAGCGTGCCATCCATACGGCCGAAGATTCATTGGAGCGTCTCTTTGAAGAGCATCCCAAGATGCGAGGATCATACGCGCGATCCTCTATCCATAAAAAATACCTTCAGACCGATACCCATCAGCGGGCGATCCGTTCGCGGCTGCAGGCGGTCGGACGCTTGACCCGCAACGGTGCGGTTCTGGATCTCTTTTCAATCGACGCCAACGGCTACAAGGCGACCTTGCGTGTCAACGGCAGCAACGACGCTCTGGCCGCACTCAAAAAGCTGGCGCAATCCAATCATCTCGAAAAGATCAAGCTCAGTGGACACACCTTCGAAACCTCTGGAGCCCTGCCATGATGGATCGCTTTCGCAACGAACTGATTTTGCTGGTGGCTCTGCTGGTCATGATCGCTGGTATCGCTTATCGTTATACGCTCTCTTCGCGACTCGATGCGACGGTCCGGACGAGTCAGCAGGCGGCACGTGAGGTTCGGGAGATTGCTATTCTTAAACAGGTGTGGGGAACGCAGGGCATTCAGGGCAAGGTTGCCAAGTTGCGTGAGCTGCTTCCGGCCGCGAGAATCAAAACATTTGATCAGAAAAAAAGCGAACTCCGTGCGGTCTTTTCCGGCCTCAACGGTGCTGAACTCAACACCATCGCTACCGCGCTGGGGGAGAGTCCGTTGCGGATCCGTACGATGAGTATTTTGCGTTCGGGTCAGACCTATACGGTGAGGTGTCGGTGCACATGGTAAAAAAAATCGCATGGGTCCTTGTTCTGCTTCCGGGGTTGTTTCTGGCGACGGCGCCCAAAAAGGAGTTCTACTATCTCTTTGAAAAACAGCTGGCCAAACGGGGTGTCATCTTTTCGGATGAGACGGTGCGGGAGCATCCGATTGGCTTGATTCTGTCCCACCCGGTCCTCTATGTCAAAGGTGTGCGCGTCGCCTCGATCGACACCGTATCGCTCTGGACGGTCTTTCTCTATACCCGGGCCAGCATCGCTTCTTTGACTCTGGATGCATCGCTGGCCGATATGCTGCCGGGTGCACTGGCTCATGCACGGGCAAGCTATTCGGTACTCGACCCAACGCGCATACAGCTGCGGATCGACGACCCGCAACTCCAGGGATCAGGGGCGATCGATTTCAAAACCCACACGATGCGCATCGTGCTGCCCAAAGAGCCGCCTAAGAGCCTCCGGCCCTTCCTCAAACAGACCAAAGAAGGATGGATATATGAAAAGCATTTTTGATCCATCGCGCCTTTGGCCTCTGACGTGGGGGTTGGCCGTGCTGGCACTGGTCAAAATCGTCTGGGTTGGATTTGCCTGGCTGGCACCGCTGCCGGTTACCGGTGTGGATCGTACCAGGACGGCGCTGCGTCATGCGCTTCACTATCGCTACCATCTGGCGGACGAAACGCAACCCGATACGACCAAAAAGGTGGTCAAAGTTCGGACCAAACGGGCACCGAGAAACCCACTGAAAGCCTACAAGCTTGTCGGCATCTACAGCACCGCAACCAAAGCGGTCGTCACGTTGATGCGCGGTACCAAAAGTTATGTGGTCTCAAACGAACCCAAAGGCGGACGGGTTGAAGGCTACCGCCTCCAGGAGGCCAATGCGACCTCTGCGCTGTTTGAAAAAAACGGCGATCGCATACGGCTCAAGCTCTTTGAGACCCCATCCAAAGGATCATCCAGTGCCATTCGTCGGGTCTCCAAACCCCCCGCCTCCTCCCCGTCGCGCAAACCCAAACCCAAACCCGACACTTCGGCACCGATCGTTCAGCAGGGTGAAACGCGGCTCATCGATCGCGGTTTGATCCGCGAATACAGCCAGCATCCGGACAAGATCTGGAAAAACATCGGACTGTATGAGGTCAAAAATGGCAACAAACTGGATGGATTCAAGGTACGGTTTGTCCGACGCGGCAGTCCGTTTGAAAAGCTGGGTCTCCAGCGCGGCGACGTCATCAAGGCGATCAACGGTGAACCGATTGTCGATTATGCGACCCCCATGCGCATGCTTCGCAATGCCGATTCGCTGGAGGATCTGTCGCTGACCATTGAACGCAACCACGAAGAACAGGAGTTGAGATATGAGGTTAAATAGTGTAGTCAAAATCATCTTTGTCGGCCTGCTGTCACTCACGTTGAGCCTGACAGCCGAAGAGACCGTCAACGTCAATCTTCGCAACATGGGGGTCAAGGATTTCGTCACCATGGTGGGCAAGATTCTCAAGAAAAATGTCCTCATCAACGGCGATCTTCGTGGAACGATCAACTTCATCGCCACCGAACCGATCAAAACCAGCTCTCTCCTGTCGCTGGCCAACTCGATCCTTGCTTCCAAAGGCTACACACTCGTGGACAAGGGCGACTTCATGGAGGTGGTCAAATCTTCCGAAGCAGCCGGCATGGGTCTGGAGGTGACCAACGACGTCAGCAGCGGCACGATGAAGACCGTCCTCTTTCCACTCAAAACAGCCAACGCAGCGGTGATTCGGGCCAAGATCCGACCCCTGCTTCACAAAAATGCCAAAGTGGTTTCGTTCAAAAACAACAACGTCCTGGCAGTAACGGCCTATCCGCGAACGCTGCAGTCGATCAAAAAACTGATCGATTCGATTGAGCATGCCGGCCAGAAAGGTTCGACAATCATCCGTCTCCAAAATGCCGGCGCCCGCGATGTCTATACCAACGCCTCGGCGATGGCCAAAAAGCTCTTTCCTCAGACGGTCACAAGCGAAAAGGTCGATGTCTTCAAGGACGAAGCGACCAACTCCATTATCCTGGTCGGCAAAAAAGAGAACGTCGATCGAATGGTCGAATACATCAAGGAGCTCGACGTACCGGGTCAGAGCGTAGAGCAAAAGATGTACGTCATACCGCTCAAAAACTCCAACGTCGAAGATATGGAGAAGATCCTCAGCAAGCTTGTATCGCAGATGAACAGCATGAGCTCCAGCCGCGCCAAAAAAGGCACAAAAGTTAAAAAAGCGATGGTAGTCGGCGATGCCGAGCGCAACGCCCTGATTGTTTTGGCGACCGGCGAACAGATCAAAAACATCCGCGAGGTTGTCGCACGCATCGATGTCGAAAAGCCGCAAGTATATATCGTCGCCAGGATCGTCGAGCTCGATGTCAACCGCGCACAAAAGGTAGGCATGGAATATGGCGATTCGATCAGTTTGCCGATGCGGATTCAGGCGATGACCAAACACTACGGTATCACCTCGATCCCTGGAGTTAAAACGCTGGCAAATTCGATTCCTGTCAGTGTAGGAACGCTGGGCAAATTTTTGGCACTGGGTGCGACCATCAACATCTACAAAACCAACGGCGCGGCCCAGATTCTGAGCGAACCGTCGGTGCTTTGCACCAACAACAAAGAGTCCGAAATCTATGTCGGTCAAGTGCGTTCGATCCTCATCAGTACCGCCGCCGGTGACAACCAGAACGACAACGCACGCAACAACTATTCGCGCGAAGATATCGGTATCACTCTCAAGGTCAAACCTCGCCTCAGCAGCAACAACAAAGTCGCCCTCGAAGTGGAGGCCAACATCGAGGATGTCGATCTGGGCGACACAGCATCAGTGGATCGTCCGACGACGACCAAGCGCAAGGTGACAACCAACGCCATCGTCAGCAACGGCCAGACGATCATCCTGGGCGGCTTGATCAAGAGCACCAACGGCAAAAGCGTCAAAAAAGTACCACTCCTGGGCGACATTCCCGTCCTGGGCGAACTTTTCAAGAGTACCAGCCGCGATGTGCGCAAGATCAACGTTGTGATCTACCTGACCCCTTACATCGTACGTCGCAGCTCTGACCTGACCAAGCTCAAGGAGTTCCTCAACGATCTCAACGGCATTCAAGCCCAGTTTAACGAGATGGTTCGCAAACGGTTGCGCCAACCCGCCTCCTCCAAGTCAACCCCTTCGGCCCACTACCCTGCGCCCCCTCAAGCCCAGCCGTCGAGCACCCGTCGGCATCCAAATCGCGCCATGGATATTCTCCAGGGACGCTTCGACTCGGATCAGTAGGAGGCCCCGGATGCAGCTGCCCCAGATCAACGATGTCGATCTCGAACCGCGCGTAGAAGAGGGAATCGACCACAGACTGGCCCTGAAGCATTCGCTGCTCTTCTCGACGGTGGATGAGGTACCCGCGGCTATCGTGCGCGAGTCGTCGCTGGCCGTAGCGCTCAACCACTTTTCAAAGCTTGATCTTGACTGGCCGGTCTATCAGACCGACGATGAGAGTTTTGGGCGACTGCGCAACAAATTTCTCGAGATGATGACCGGCAGTGCGTTTGAGGAGATGGAGACCGCATCCGAAGAGCTCTTTGAGGCCGAATCGGATCTGCTTGAGTTTATCCAGAACTCTCAAGACCTGCTCAACTCCGAAGAGTCAGCTCCCATCATCAAGCTGGTCAACTCTCTTTTTTTTCAGGCGATCAAGCGGGGCGCAAGCGACATCCATATCGAAGCCCACGAACGGCGCGGTGAAGTGCGATTTCGGATCAACGGTGCCCTCTCCAAGCACCTCGATCTGGACAAAAACGTTACCACATTGGTGGTCAACCGGATCAAGGTCATCTCCGGCCTGGATATCTCCGAAAAGCGGATTCCTCAGGATGGCCGGACACAGGTGGTGATTTCGGGCAAGACGCTTGATGTACGGGTTTCGGTATTGCCAACCTACTACGGCGAACGAATCGTTATGCGGATCCTGATGCAGAGCGAGAACATCCCCTCGCTCGAGGAACTGGGCTTTCCTGAGAAGCTGACCGAGGCCTTTTATCGACTGCTCAACCATTCCCACGGGATGATCCTGGTCACCGGACCCACTGGATCGGGTAAATCGACCACGTTGCACTCCTTTTTACAGTACCTCTCCTCTCCGGATAAAAACATCATTACCATCGAAGATCCGGTCGAATACAACAGCGATGAGATCAGTCAGATCCAGGTCAACGACAAGGTAGGGTTGACCTTTGCGGCGGGACTGCGCTCGATCTTGCGCCAGGACCCCGATGTGGTGATGGTGGGGGAGATCCGTGACACCGAAACTGCCAAGATCGCAGTACAGGCGGCCCTGACCGGTCACCTGATGCTCTCAACCCTCCACACCAACGATTCCACATCGGCTTTGAGTCGTTTGATCGATATGGAGGTGGAGCCCTTCCTGATCTCATCGACGCTGCTGGGGGTGCTGGCGCAACGCTTGACGCGCAAACTCTGCCCCGCATGCAAGCGACGCACCTTTTTGCCGCCGCGCGTGACGCACGAGCTGGCCATACCCTATTCGGGAGACTACTACGAGGCTGTCGGATGCAGCGCCTGCAATTTTACCGGCTATCAGGGGCGACAGGCAGTGGGCGAACTCTTTGTTCTCGATGACGATGTCAAGAGCATGATGAAAGACGGCATCAACGATCACCAGATCCGCGAAGCGATGAAAGCCAAAGGGATGCTCACCATCTCCGATGCCCTCAAAAAGATGCTAGTCGATGGAGAGATCAGCTATGAAGAGGCGATACGTGTCGGACTCATGGACAGCTGACGCACGGCTTCGTCGCGGTTTTACGCTGCTGGAGATGCTGATCTCCACGGCTCTGTTGTCGCTGGTGTTGCTTGGGTTGTACGGTGCATTCAATATGCAGCAGCGCTCCAACCAGCACCTGCGTGGATTTTTAACGCGGGCGCTCGAAGCGGATCGAAGCGTAATGGTCCTCTATCGAGACATTCTCCAATGCGATGGCAATATCACCCTCCAGAGCGGCGAATTTGATCGGCTCTGCCTCAATCAAACCAGCCACTCCTTGCACGGATTGCGTGAAGCCAAGGTCTGCTGGGTGGTTGCCAAAGAGGGAAACGTGCTGCTGCGTATCGAAGGCAACGGCTATCGCTTGCCGCTGCGTTCGAGCGATGGCGTAGAGGTGGATGAGGTGATGAAACCGATGGAGCTGTTCGATGTCCAAAAGGACAAACACAACATCCTCGTCGCACTCAAGCGGACCGGTCAAAAACCGTTTGTCTTTTTGGTCCAGGGGGTCGAGGCTCCACCCAAAATCTCATCGCGAACGCGCAGGGGATCGGGCAAAAGTGGCAACCAGCGTCGAGGCAACGCACTTCCAGGTAGCCGCACAAATCGCCCCTGATGCCTCCACCCCGGTATTACAGCACAGCCTGCACTGCGGTGCAAGAGTGCCATATCAACCATCTTGAAAAGGATCGATTGTGAAAACCATCTATGAAAAAGCGGGCCTGTTCTATCTCGGAAAAGATGTGGATCGTCAGACGTTTGAGCCAACCGATATACTGACACTGCTGAAAAACAAACACTTTACCACGCACGCAGCCATCATCGGGATGACCGGCAGCGGCAAAACCGGTCTGGGGATCGGCATCATCGAGGAGGCCGCCATCGACAATATCCCCTCCATCGTCATCGACCCCAAAGGGGACATGGGGGATCTGCTCTTGAGTGATCCGACCTTCTCGGCCGAGACGTTTCGGCCCTGGGTCGAGGACGAGGCCAAAGCCAAAGGCGAAGATCCACTTGGCTATGCCCAAAAGGTCGCTACGATGTGGAAAGAGGGCATCGAGAGCTGGGATCAGGACAGCGAGCGGGTCGCACGGTTTGCCGCGGTACCCAAAACCATCTATACCCCCGGCAGCAGTGCCGGTGTGCCGATCAATCTCATGGGCTCTCTCGAGAGGCCCCCAGCCCCCATCATGGAGGATTCGGACAACTTCGCCGACTACCTCAAAAGCACCGTTACGGGTCTGCTCAGTCTGCTGGGGATCGTTGCCGATCCGCTCGACTCCAAGGAGTATATCCTCCTGGCGCAGATCATCGCGCACGCCTGGCAGCAGGGTCGATCGCTCAGTCTGGCCGATCTGGTCGCTGCGATCATTCAGCCGGCGTTTGAAAATGTCGGGGTGTTGCCGCTGGAGACCTTTTATCCTCAGGCCGAACGCTTCAAGCTCGCCACCCGCTTCAACGCCGTCATCGCCTCGCCCAATTTTGCCAACTGGCTCAGTGGCGAGAGTCTCGAGATCGATCGTCTGCTCTACGGTGCGGATGGCCGCGCCCGGATCGCGATTTTTTCCATCGCGCATCTTAATGACGATGAGCGGATGTTCTTTGTGACCTTGCTGCTGAACAAATACATCGCCTGGATGCGTCTCCAGAGCGGTTCAAACCGTCTGCGCACGCTGCTCTACATGGATGAGATCTACGGCTTTTTCCCGCCGGTGAAAAACCCCCCATCCAAAGAGCCGATGATCACCCTGCTCAAACAGGCCAGAGCCTACGGCGTCGGGATCGTGCTCAGCACCCAAAATCCGGTCGATCTGGACTACAAAGGCCTCTCCAACATCGGCACATGGTGCATCGGACGCCTGCAGACGACACAGGATATTGATCGCGTCATCGACGGCCTGGGCGGCAAGATCGATGCGGCTTTTGACAAAAAAGAGATCGCCGCACTGCTGGCCAACCTGCGCAAGCGTACCTTCTTTCTCAAGAGTGCGCACCTTGAAGAGCTGCGGCTCTTTGGGACACGGTGGGTACTGAGCTACCTCAAAGGGCCGCTCAAAAAAGAGGAGATATCCACCCTCATGGCCGATCAAAAGGCGTCGTTTGCTGCTGCATCAACCGCCCCGCAGCGTGTCGCTGCCGACGAAGGGGAGTACCGTCGTCTGGTGACGCTCGATGAAGATGTGGCGCAATATTTTCGTCCCGATCCGACCCAGACCTACCGCTACACCCCGACCCTCGGAGCCGAAGTGAGCATCGGGTTTCACAACACCGCCAAAGGGATCGATCTCGAACGCGACAAACTCTGCACCCTCGCACTCGAAGTGGATCGTCTCGACTGGGATGAGTTGACATGCGATGCCGAACCTTTTGATAAGCTGCCCACCAAAGCGCCTGCCGATGCACGCTTTGCGCCCCTGCCCGAATCGATCCAGGATGATCGAGGATTGCGCACGACCGAACGGGAGCTGCGCGACCACCTCTATGCGACCGAGCGTCTCGAACTCTATCGCTGTCGCAAGCCCCGCATGGAGTCCGAACCGGATGAGAGCCTCGAGGCCTTTACGGTACGTCTGCAGGATGCACTCGACGAGGCCAAAGAGGAGGCGCTCGAAAAGCTCCAGGAGCGCTACGGCAAAAAAGAGGCACGCCTGCTCGATCAGCTCAAACGCGCGCAAGTGCGGGTCGAAAAGGAGCAGGCAGATGCCAACAGTACTCTCATCGACGTGGGCATCTCGGTTCTGGGCGCTCTTTTTGGACGACGCAGCGCGACGAGCATCGGTCGTACCATCAGCAAAAGCACACGCGCCTACAAAGAGCGCGGTCAGCTCACCCGTGCCCAGGAACGCGTCGCCGAGATCGAAGAAAAAATTGCCGACCTCGAAGCCGAACTTGAAGAGAAGATCGACGAACTGAGCGACCAATACGCGCTGGAAAATCACCCCGTCGAGACCTTCACCATCAAACCCCGCAAAAGCGATATCCAGATCAAACACATTGCAATCGTATGGGAAGCCTGACGCGGGCCCCCGTGTCGACGCACGGGCATCCGCAAAAATCACCCCTTCCTAGATAGCAACGGCCATAATGGATGGTGGATATTCAACGTCCAACCCTCTACACAGTTCAAACCAAAGCCTTGGCCAATCAGAAGATACCACAAGTGGATATGGAGTAAATCGAAGCATAGCATAACAGATATAGAGAAAATCTTGAACAATTTTTAGAGCAAAGATCCAAGAGTTCTACTACTCATAGATCTGAAATATCGCGAAGATGAATTGGTGGAAGTTGACATCGATGCGTAAGGAATTTATGTTATTAAAGGATAATGGATTAACGCTTAATAACGGAGTCATGATGCCAAATACTCCGCTTTGGTGACAATGCCTTTGGGGGTCAGACCCTTCTGTGTTACATTCATCAAATCTTGACAATCAACACCAAAAAGAGTATGATATATCATACCAAATAAAGGACGAACCATGCAACCTGTTTTAGCGAACTATACTGCAAGCATCACCGAACTCAAGCAATCCCCAACCCGCTTGCTCGAACAGGCAGGCAATGAAGCGATTGCTATTCTCAACCACAATGTAACAAGCGCGTACCTAGTACCCAGCACTCTCTACGAAAATATGATGGAGATTATCGACGATTATCACCTTGCCAAGGAGGTCGAGGAGGCTCTGAAATATCGCGAAGACGAATTGGTGGAAGTTGACATCGATGCGTTATAATCTCAAATTTACCAAGCGATCAAAAAAGGCATGGGACAAACTCAACACCAATATCGCAAACCAATTCAAAAAGAAACTGCGCGAAAGGCTCATCACGCCAAGAGTCCCAAAAGACAAATTGAGTGGTTTTGAAAATGTCTACAAGATCAAACTCAGAAGTGCGGGCTACAGGCTGGCCTATGAGGTCAAGGACGATGAGGTGGTCGTGCTTGTATTGAGTGTGGGCAAGAGAGAAAAGAACAAAATTTATGATACGCTGGGAAATACCAAATAAATTTCCCTCATAATCTTGTTCCAACCTTTAATAAGGATTTCTGTTATTAAAGGATAATAGGTTAACGCTTAATAACGGAGTCATGATGCCAAACATTATAAGCATTCTTATTATAATCAGTATTATAATAACGCAATTTATAATAAAAGGCTTCGTTAGGGATTTAACATTTGGGGTCACTCTTTTAGCTTTTCCCCATTTTCTCCACATCTCACCCCGCATGCTCGAAAAATGGGAACAAGGCACCGCTAAACCCAACGAACAAGCCTCGACCTTGATCGCATTGGCAGACAAATACCCCGATACATTTGAACGACTGGAAATGATAGGAGCCTGATCCCGTCATAGCACCACTTCACCGGCTAAGCACTGGATGGAATGTCTTTTTTGCTTAGATATGCTTGCGGCATTGGCATCACCAGATTACATCTTTCCTATCTTTCAAGAAATATAACAGTCAGTA
>CAZWMZ010000060.1:0-8700 GCA_964634965.1 uncultured Nitratifractor sp.
TCGCTCAAATATGACATTGATTGCGATGACGATGGCAACTATGAAGGGTTAAATCAAACGGGAGACTTTGTGTGCGATTATTCTTCAAATCCAGGAGCGCACACGATCCGAATCAAAGGACTTTTCCCTGCCATGTCGTACATCAAGCCAGAATGGACAAGTTTCTACTCAGAGCACAATATTACTGTGCTGGCATGGGGCAATCAGCAATGGCTTTCTTTGGAGAAGGGATTGAGTTTTGTGTACGGACATGTGGATATTGCTGCTCAGGATGTGCCAGACCTTTCCCTTGTTGGTTCCATGTCAGCAATGTTTCTGGGCAATACGGCTGTTGTAGATAGTGGCGGAAAAATGGGCGATTGGAATACGTCTAATGTTAAGAATATGAGCAGAATGTTTTGGAGGATGAAAGCAGATGTAATGGCAAACAAAGATCTTCCAATAGCGCAATGGGATACATCCAGTGTGACCGACATGTCTGGTATGTTTTCATGCGGCGTGCTCAACCCCGACATTTCAGACTGGAATGTTTCTCGTGTGAAAAATTTCTCTTCCATGTTTCATCTCGCGATCAATTTTGATCGAGACATTTCTGGCTGGGATACCAGCAGTGCAACCAATATGAGTTCCATGTTTGATGATTTTGATGATGGAAGTTGTGAATTTGGAGGAGAGATGCAATTCGATCATGATCTCGATGGCTGGAACGTCAACAATGTCACGGAGCATACGAATTTTAAATACGATGGTGCTACTTTTGCTGAGCCAAACTGGCCATAGTGTGACTTTTGTCATTTCCGAGATCTGAAGACTGAGAAAGAAGTTTTTCTCGACTTTCGGAGCTCGGACTTCAACCTGAAAGTCCTGGGAAATGGGGCATCGTTTATGCGTTGGACATCCACCGTGAAAGTCTTTACTGGTTCGTTTCCTTCTTTTTTGTTCTTGCAACTAAGCAAAATGGAAACGAATCAAAAAAATGCGAGGGAACGGTGTGCACTGCTGAGGCTGAAGTCTATTGCCAACCCTGCACAGCATGAACATTTTTTGGCAGGGAGTTGCGCTCTCGCAACACCAATCTTCCCAAAACCATCGACACATTTTGTATGACAATCCAAACATGACCGGTCGATTCTGCCCTGCGTAAAATAGCGTTTTGATCGTGTGATGTGCCACACCTGCGTTAGATGTGGCGAAATTGCCCCATTTACTTTTTACTTTTTAATTCTGCACTGTGTACTCTTTTGCCTAATTGGATGATGCAGGTGTTTGCCTGCAGGGCACTCATGCTATAATACGCGCCCAATGGCTTGAGATCCGGTATGCATCAGATACAACAAAAGGAAGAGTGGATGAGAGTTGGTATCATCGGTTTGGGATTGATGGGCGGTTCGCTGGGGTTGGCGTTTCGAGAGATGAGACCGGAGGTAGAGCTGACAGGGCTGGATCACAACGATCGGCATTGCATCGAGGCTTTAGAGCTGGGCATTGTCGATAAAGTGGTCAATACGCTTGACGAGATCAAGGCGGTGGATGTACTCTTTTTGAGTATTCCGGTTGAGGGCATTTTGCGCGTTTTGCAGCAGCTGGCACCACTTGATTCCCAGACGACGGTGATCGATTTGGGGAGCACCAAGGCCAGGATCGTCTCGGCGGTACCCCCGGCGATTCGGCACAATTTTGTCGCGGCACACCCCATGACCGGTACCGAAAAATTTGGCCCCAAAGCCGCCTTCTCTGATCTCTATCGCGGCAAAGCGGTGGTACTGTGCAACCTCGAAGAGAGCGGCGAGTATCAGCAGCGTCTTGCACGGGAGATCTTCGAAGATCTCGGCATGAAGATTTTCTACATGGATGCCGAGGCGCACGATCGTCATGCGGCCTTTATCTCCCATATGCCGCACGCACTCAGCTATGCGCTGGCCAACGCAGTCATGGCCCAGGAGGATCCCCGCGCCATCGTTGCGCTGGCTGGCGGAGGGTTTCGAGACATGAGTCGGATCGCCAAAAGTTCCCCGGCGATGTGGCGAGATATTTTCGAACAGAATGGTTCCAATCTACTCGATGCTATCGACAGTTTTTCCGATGAGCTGGCGCGTTGCCGCACCCTGGTAGCTGAGGAGCAGTGGGATGCCCTCGGTGACTGGATGGCACAAGCCAACACCCTCCACACCATACTTTAGTTATCTGTGATTCACGTTTCAGCCTATTTTGCGACTTGGGTATCAACATAATCCTGCAAAATACGCTGCAAGCGATCCGGGTCGATTTGGACCGATTCGCCTCGCCTGGCTCGGTAGAGATCCCGGACCATCTTTTCGATTTCGGGTGAGGCGTTGGTGTGGGGGTAGAGGATATCAAGAGCTTCGTCGATGCTGTAGCGGCGGCGATGGATGCTGCGACGTCGCAGTGGATGTGTACGGAAAAAACGATCGAGGAAAAAGCCAACGACAACGCCGACGATGCCTGCAAGGATCAGAGACCATGTGGGCCACATGGCGGCCGCACGCTTGCGTGCTTCGCGTGCATAATAGGCGGTATCTTCGAGAATCGAGCGGTTCGCATCCGTTGCAGCGGGTGGTGTCTCGGTGATCGCAGAGGGTGGAGTCGATTGCGCTGACAAGCCGGATGCGGGAGCGGCCGATGGCGAGGGCGGCTTCGAGGGTGACGCCGTTGCTGGGTGTGCGCGGCCGACGCGGATCGATTGTGCCGGTGTGCGGAGGCGCTGGATCGATTGGGTGGCGGGATCAAATACACGAATCTCAAGGCCCGGAATCGTAAAATCCCGATCGGCAATAAAAGTATAATGACGGTTCCATCGGCTGTGGATCCTGCCCTGGGCATCCAGGTGTGTGGTGACGTTTGGATCGTCACTGTAGATGGTCACACCGTCGATATCAAACGTGGGCCCGTCGTAATCTTCCAGACTTCCCACTCCATCGATCTGCAGCGAGTAGCTGATGGGTTTGTTGGGTTGCGCATGGGTTGTTTTGACAGATGCGTGGATGCGATAGTTGCCGACAAGATCTGCATCGGAGGGCGCAGGGCGTACCGAAAGTGTGAGCGGTTGGGCACGCAAAGAGCGCCACTGGAGATCGTTGCCAAACAGGCCCCAGGGATCGCGCGTGCCGCTGAAGGTCCGAATGCCCAGCTTCACTTGCGGTGCCGGGATTGTGAGGTTGCCCTCTTTTTGTGGCGTCAGGATGTAATCGAAGATGTGTGCCGTTCCCGTGGGGGTATTTTCGAGCCGCTCCTGGCGGGAGGTTTTGACCAAAAAACCATCAAAATGGGGCGGATAGTACTCGGGTTGTGCCAGATGGGCATTGCGCGGTTCGTAAAAGATCACCTGGAGCAAGAAGGGCTCCCCGACATAGACAGTGGATCGGGAAGCGATCATTTTGAGGGAGAAATCATCTTGACTCTGGCGGGATGCACCGACCGTGATGCGCACGGGTTTGGTCGTGACTGTTTGGCCATCGACGGTGACCTTGAGAGGAGGGATAGTGACGTTGGCATCCGGGAAAAAGGAGAAACGCAACGATTTGGTATGTTGCGAGGTGTGGTTTCCTCCGCCGAGTGAAAAGGAGGTTTTTTCGCTAACGCGGGAGGAGGTGACAGGGTAGGGTCCAACAGCCGTCAATGACGGCAGAGTGATGGCGTGTCCGGTCGCCTGAAGTGTCGCGGTGACCGATTCGCCCTGTGCGACGGTGGCGCGATCAACGGTGAGGGTTGCGCCCCCTCCCCAGAGTACGGTAGCCGTCAGCAGCAGGGCTGTTGCAATGCGATAGATAGTGTTCACGAGAGACTCCTTTACCACGGATGGACATTCCGGGGTTGTTCGTGTTTGTGGCCGACAAACTGATAGAGTTTGGGCTGCATCTTTTTGCCTCTGAGTTGCTTCATGAGGCGCTTGATTTGACGGGCCTGCATCGTAGGCTTTTGGGGCCTTGTTTGCGAGTGGGCAGCCGATGCTTCTGCAGTATCTGGTTGCTTTTTCTGACCATTTTTGTTGGGTGCAGCTTGTGAGCCTGACGGTGGATGGGTCTTGTGCGTTTCGGGCTGTTTCTGTTTGGGTTTTGGGGCGTTGGCCTCTCCTGCGTTGCGCTGAGGGTCGGGTCGTTTCGGCGGCGCTGTTTTGGGCTGCGGTTGTCGGGGCGATTGGTTTTGTTTGTTTTGCTTATCTTGCTGGTTTTGGCTGTTTTGTTTGGCGCCCTGGGTGTCGTTTTTGCGCTTGGGTTGGTTCTGTTTGTTTTGTTGCTTATTTTGGTTGTTCTGCTTATTCTGCTTATTCTGCTTATTCTGTTTGTTCTGCTTGTTCTGCTTGTTCTGCTTGTTCTGTTTATTCTGTTTATTCTGTTTGTTTTGCTTGTTTTGCTTGTTTTGCTTGTTCTGTTTGTTCTGCTTATTCTGCTTCTGTTGTTGCTTCTGTTGTTGCTTCTGTTTCATCTTTTTGGCCAGTTCGAGGTTGTGACGGGTGTCGGCATCCTCACGGATCTTCAGCGCTGCCTCATAGGCTGTGATGGCGTGGTCGAATCGGCGTGTGCGAAAGTAAGCATTGCCAAGATTGTGCAACCGTTGCGCCTCATCAACGCCGTCGCCTTTGGCACGTTTGTAGTCGCGAATTGCCGCTGCGAATCGGCCGGCTTTGTAGTGGGCGTTGCCCAGGTCATAATGCCGAGCAGCACTCGGCGTCTCGAGGCGCTCCAGCAAGCGGGCACTTCGATTGTAGTCGCCTTGTTGATATGCTGTGGTAGCAGCCCGAATGGTCCGAAAATCGGTCAAGCCTGACAACAGCAGATGTGAAAGCATCAGATATAAAAGAAGGATACGAATCATGTCCGACTCCTGTATTGTGGGCGCATAGAGCGCTTGGGAAGCGAGATGAGCCCAAGCAGCAGCAGCGCAGTCGCTCCGCCCAGGAGATAGACAAAGAGTTCAATGCGTTCTTTGATGGTGATGTTGCCTTGCTCCTGGCTGTCAAAGCGACGGTGGATGCTCTGTGCGAGTTGTTCCATGTCGTTTTTGCCGTTGTGTGCGATGATGCTCTCTCCGCCGGTGGCTTTGGCAATGGCACCGATGGCGTCGTTGCGCTGAGTGATGGCGATGTTGCCGTCGGCGGTGTGAACAGGTCGATGGGTCTGATCGAGAACCGGCGCGCCCTTTTGGGTCCCGACAAGCACCGTATAGAGCGTGATGTTTGCCTCCTGCAGGGTCGACGCAAATCCCGTGAGCGCGTCGGCATCGCCTCCGTCACTGAAAACGATCAAAATGCGGGGATGCTTTTGCTTCAAAAAGGTTGCACTCAGTTCGCCCACAGCACGAAAATCGGTCGAAGCAAGATTGATGTAGCTCTCGTCGACTCCTTCGAGTATTTGCGTGAGGGTTGCTTTGTCGGTCGTAAAGGGTGCCAGCATAAAAGCCGAATGGGCAAAGGCCGAGAGCGCCAGCTCATCCGCCGGCATCGCCTGCATCAGTTGTGCAATTTTGCGTTTGGCAAAGGTGAGGCGGTCGGGATAGAGGTCCTGCGACCGCATCGATCCAGAGATGTCAAGTGCGATCATGGCACTCAGACCCCGGAGGGAGACGGTGCGCTCTCCCTGTTCGATGACAGGACGTCCTGCGGCGAGGATCATCAAGAGGATCGATCCCAGCAGCAGACCGTTGCGTACGCGCAGCGGCAACACGTCTCCATCGATACGTAACCGTCGCAATACCGCCGGGTCGAAGATGCGTGCGGCGGTCTCCTTGTTGGTCAGAACCAGCAGCGCAAATACCCCAAACGGTATCAACAGTGCCAGCAGAATATAAGGGTGGACCAGATTCATGCGCTCACCCCCCGAGTCGTCCGCAGATAGACAAATCCCAGCAGACTCAAAATCGCTGCCAGGAGCGGATAGAGATAGAGATAGGTGTAGCGGACGATTTTTTTGTGTCGGATTTTGCTCGTCTCCATTGCATCGATCTGCGCATAGATTCGCGACAAAGCCGCCCGGTCCGATGCGGCAAAAAACTTACCTTTGCCCGCCTCGGCCAACGCCCGCAGATAGGGAGCGTTGAAGTCGCGCAAGCTGCCGATGCCGATGGTGTAGAGCCGAATGGTGCTTTCGCGAATGAGCTTAAGTACGGCACCCGGCTCGATGCGGCTGGCGGTATCCTCTCCGTCCGTCAGCAGAATCGCCACTTTGGTCCTGGCGTCGCTTTTGGAGAGGATGTTGTAGGTCTGTACCAGTGCGTCGTTGATGGCGGTGCGGCGGCCAGCCAGACCGAGGCGTTGCATCGCAACGATCTGTTTGAGAAAGTCATGCTCAAATGTCAGCGGTGAGGCCACGAAGGCCGAATCGGCAAAGTTGATCAATCCCAGCCGATCGTGGGTGCGCTGTTTGATGAAATCACTGACGACCTCTTTGACGACGTCGAATTTGCTTTTGAATGGTTGGTTGGGATCAAACCCATACTGCCGCATGGAGCCACTCGAATCGATCACCAGCATAATGTCGCGACCTCGCTTTTTGGTATCTTTGTACTCGTGTGTCAAAACCGGAGAAGCCAGAGCAAACAGCAACGATACGATCCCAAACCACTTGAGAAAATCAAGCAGATGGCTTCGTCCAGGCCGCTCACGCAGCATCAGGGAAACGTGCGGGAAAAGGATCGCCTGTGTTCGAGCCGGGCATGCACGCGCACAGATCCAGAAGAGCACTACCAGCCCCAGCAGATAGGGATACTGAAAACTAAAGTGACTCATCGCACACCTTTACAAACAGATCAAACTGTGCTTTGGCCTGAGGATCGACCGGGTCGACCGAAGGCTTGTATTTGTAGGCATCCAGCGCTGCATTCATCTGCGCGTAGAGCTCCTGGGTCCGCTCGTTCATCTGGGAGAGGATCCGTCCATAGGCAGTCGCTGCATAGGCGGCCTCCTTGGGATGACTCCAATCGAGCGCTTTGAGTGCTTCGAGCGCTTCCTTGCGTCGATGGATGCGGCGGGGAAGCTGCCGCAGGGTTCGGTAGAGCAGCCACAGCGCACCCGCAAGGACAATCACCGCTGCGATGACGGCCCCCCAGTAGCCAATCGCGCTCCAATCCTCGATGGCCACCAACGGTTTGATGTCTCGCAAAGAGGCTGCCCACTCTGGCGTGGTCATTTTCGCATCCTTTTGTGGAGTCCGATTGCCGGATCTTCGTCGGTTAGAAGCTTGGCGTACCGTATGCCGTTTTGGCGAAACTGCCGATAGAGGGCGTGGTCGTTGGCTTTGAGTCTGGCACGATAGTGTGCCAGCAACGTCGAGCCAACTTCGCCTTCATAGCTGTTGCCCCCTTCAGGGTCAACCAGCCGGAGATAGCCGAGTTCCTGGGGCTGCTCCTCAAATCGGTCGCGCACCATTATGGCAAAGAGATCGTGCTTGCGGCTGAGAAGGCGCAGGTCCACCTCTCCCACAAAATCGGAGATCAAAAAGAGAAGGGATTTTTTACGCAGCCGCCGAAACAGTGTCTGGGTCCAGTCGGCATAATCGCTCGTTTTGCCAAGAGGATCAAAAGCCAGCGTTGTTTCGACCGCCTGCGTGACGGCATAGAGTTTTTTGGATGGCTTGGCGTGATGATAGAGGCGATCGGCATGGATGAGGTGTGTAAAAGGATCGTTGTTTTTGATTGCCGAAAAACCCAGCATAGCAACGATTTGGGCGATGTATTCGCTCTTTTGGCAACAGGTACCAAAATAGGTCGAGCCCCCGAGCATGGTTGCGACGACGACATTGAGCTCGCGCTCTTCGCGGTAGATCTTGACGTAAGGTTTGCCCAGTTTTGCAGTGGTTTTCCAGTCGATTTTGCGCACATCATCCCCATAAATGTATTCGCGCAATTCGGCAAATTCAAATCCTTCGCCCTGAAAGAGCGATGCATTGTTGCCGAGCATATCTCCAAAGACCTGTTTGCGGGCTTTGAGTGTGATCTTTTTGGTCTGGATATCCACGGGTTACCTCACTTCCTCTCTACGCAGGGTATTTGACCGGCATGATTGTCGGTGCGCATCAGGGTGCTGCGGGGAGACAGCATCCTGCGTTTTGGATGGGTCCAAGACGTTCTCATGCTGTCTCTCTTGACTTTTCATCCCCAACTCCTTACGCCTGCCTCCTATGGTACCGGTACAGCATGGAGGACTTTTTCGACGATAAAATCCTGATCGATCCCTTCGGCCTGTGCTTCGTAACTGAGGATGATGCGGTGTCGCAGGACCTCTTTGGCGATGTAAGCGATCTCGATGGGGGAGACGTAGTCCTGACCACGGAGATAGGCGATGGCCCGTGCGGCTTTGTAGAGATCGATGCTGGCACGTGGGCTGGCGCCGTATTCGATGTAGTGGGCAATCTCGCCAAGTCCATACTTTTCACTTTCGCGGGTGGCAAAGACCAGTTCAACGATGTAGCGTTCGATCTCTTCGTCCATGTGTACCTGCATCGCTTCGCTTCGGATGCGCTCCAGATCCGCAAGGGTCGCGACCTGCGTGATCGTGCCAAAGGTATCGTTTGCGACCCGTCGGGCGATTTCGAGCTCTTCGTCGCGCGTGTTGTATCCGACGACGATCTTCATCATGAAGCGATCCAGTTGCGCTTCGGGGAGCTCATAGGCACCTTCCTGTTCGACGGGGTTTTGGGTCGCCATGACGAGAAAGGGAAGATCGATCTTGAAGGTTTCGTCACCGAT
>CAZWMZ010000061.1:0-2837 GCA_964634965.1 uncultured Nitratifractor sp.
ATTTCCCGACCGGTGGACGCTGCTGGGGATGGCACTGGTGATCGTTTCGGGGTTGATGGTTGCGTTGGGGAAGAAAGAGCGATAACATTTTTAGACACGCTCAAGATCTCCTCAAAGCGACAACCATCCCTCCTCGGCGAAACTTCTGTAGCCGTCGCGGGTGAGGATGACGTGATCGAGCAGGTCGATGCCGAGCAGGGTGGCGGCCTCTTTGAGGCGTTGTGTGATGCGTCGGTCGGCCTGGCTGGGTTCGAGAATGCCTGAGGGGTGGTTGTGAGCGATAATGATCCCAGCTGCGCGGTCGGCGATGGCGTCGGCGAACACTTCGCGGGGGTGGACGAGGGATTGGTTGAGGGTGCCGATAAAGACCGTGCGGGTCTGGATGATGTGCGAAGCGCCATCGAGCGTGATGACGATGAAGTGCTCCTGTGCACGTCTGGAAAAGGCTACGAGCTCTTCGTAGACATCGGATGCGTCGGTGATGCGGCGTTTCGGTGGCATGAGGTAGCGCCGCGCGAGCTCAAACGCAGCGAGGATTTGTGAAGCTTTGGCGACCCCAAGACCGTGAATGTTGCCAAGAGTCTCCAGACTCAGCGGCTGGTGAGGGTGGGCAAAATGACGATCGAGCAGGGTAACGATCTCATGTGCGAGCTGACGCACATCTTTTCCGCGGATGCCCGATCCGAGCAGCACGGCCATCAGTTCGTCGTTTGTGAGTGCCTGCGCACCTCGGGCGGAGAGCTTTTCTCTTGGTTTATCCAGTGGATGAAGTTGGTCGATGCGTTTCATGTGGATGATGGTAGCACAACGGAAGCGGTGAGGGCATTTAATATGTCAGATTGTCATCTTTTCTGAGGGGTGAAAATAAAAAGTTGGTGGAGCCTACCGGGATCGAACCGGTGACCTCTTCGCTGCCAGCGAAGCGCTCTCCCAGCTGAGCTAAGGCCCCACATCGAAAAAAGGCACCAAAACCTCTCTGTCCGGAACAGACGTGCTGTGACGGGAAGAGAATGAAGAAAGGATGGTGACCCCTAGGAGACTCGAACTCCTGTAACCAGGATGAAAACCTGGGATCCTAACCACTAGACGAAGGGGCCACGCATTTGGTTTTGGTGAGCGCAATTATATAGACCCAATCCTTAAAAAAGCTTAAAATCAATGATCGATCATCAAAAAAGAACGGTCGCGAGTTACGCAAGGCTTTTTCCGCTAAAATTAGACCGCCCTTGATGGGTACCCCTTATTTTGCACAAAGAGACGTCGATGAACAAATACATAGGAGCCCATGTCAGCGCAGCTGGCGGGGTGGAGAATGCACCGCTTCGTGCTGCCGAGATCGGAGCCAGGGCGTTTGCGCTCTTTACCAAAAACCAGCGCCAGTGGCGTGCCAAACCTCTGAGCGAAGCGGCCATCGCAGCGTTCAAGGCCAATCTTGAGGCTGTCGGCATCCACCCCCGGCATGTCTTACCGCATGATAGCTACCTGATCAACCTCGGTCATCCCGATCCCGAACAGCTCACCCGTTCGCGTGAAGCCTTTGTCGATGAGCTGCAGCGGTGCGATCAGCTGGGGCTGCAGATGCTCAACTTCCACCCTGGGAGCCATCTGGTCAAGATCGCTAAAAAAGATCCCGATTATGCCCGGAAGCTTCACGCGGCGGAGTACCATTGCCTCGATGTGATCGCCGAGTCGATGAATCGAGCCATCGCGGCTACGGAAGGGTCATCGGTGAAGTTGGTGATCGAAAACACCGCCGGACAGGGAACCAATCTGGGGTATCGGTTTGAGCATCTGGCCTATCTGATTGAGCGGATCGAGGACAAAAGCCGCGTAGGGGTCTGTCTGGATACGTGCCACACCTTTACCGCTGGATACGATCTGCGCACCCCCGAAGCGTATGAAGCGACCATGGCGGAGTTTGATCGGATCGTCGGAAGCACCTATCTAAGCGCCATGCACCTTAATGACTCCAAGCCGCCGCTGGGTTCGCGAGTCGATCGGCATCAGTCGCTGGGCAAAGGAGAGTTGGGATGGGAGGCGTTTCGTCTCATCGTCAACGACCCGCGTACCGATGACATTCCGCTCATTCTCGAGACGATCGATCCCGATCTTTGGCCCGAAGAGATTCGGCAACTCTATGCTCAAATCGCGGGATAGAGATGCATAATGAAGCGCACAAGTTGCATACAAATCTCTTGCATACGAGCGCGGCGCAGATTTGGAACTGTTTTGAGATCCGGGCTGTGCGTTGATTGTGCCTTGAGCCCACGTGCGAAGCGTTACGAACACCATACCGAATAAAGGAGGAGAACCATGCTGCACTACCGTTACAATAACTTCTATGAGATTGTACTAAGCCACGCGCGCAACCAACCTGGAAAGAAGGCGCTCTTTGTCGGAGAGGAGACGATCACGTATGCCCAGTTGCTGGAGCGAACCGACCGTTTTGCGGCCTATTTGACCAAGCTGGGCGTTCAGCCCGATGAACGGGTAGCCCTCTTTATGGTCAACAGCTGGGAGTTTGTCGTAGCGGTGCTGGCTGCCTCCAAAGTCGGTGCAGTGACTGTCCCTGTCAACAATTTCCTCAAAGAGGAGGAGCTGAGTTACATCCTCGAAGACAGCGGCGCGGTCATCCTGGTCGCATCGACAAAGTTTGAAAAGGTCGTACACGCATCCAGTGCGGCAGATCAGTGCCGCATGATTGTGTGGGAAGGAGGTATGCGGCTGACCGATGCAGGCAATGTTACCTTTGAAACGGCCCTTGAAACAGATGCGATCGTCGATCCGGTGATGCGTACGCTGGATGATTTGGCTGTCTTTTTCTACACGTCCGGAAC
>CAZWMZ010000062.1:0-9891 GCA_964634965.1 uncultured Nitratifractor sp.
GATCGATATGAAAAAACTCCGCCAGCGCTTCGATCGTCGTCACATTGGGGGTGTGAAAATCGGCGCGGGTCATGGCGACCTGCTCCTCTTCGTCGTACACCGGCGCGGGGCGCGGGGCGCGGGTGGCTGCCTCGATGTTGGCGCCGTAGCTGCACGCTTCGCACACCACGAGGGTATCTTCGCCGCTCTCGGCCAGAACCATGAACTCCTTGGAGCCACTGCCGCCGATCGCGCCGCTGTCGGCCTCGACGATGCGATACGTAAGCCCCAGACGATCAAAAATCCGACTGTAGGTACGCTCCATCAGATCGAAACCGTTGCGCTGCATGTCTTCGGTATCTTTGTGAAAGCTGTAGCCATCTTTCATCAAAAATTCCCGGCCGCGCATCAGCCCAAAGCGGGGACGAATCTCATCGCGAAATTTGGTCTTGATCTGGTAGAGATTGAGGGGGAGTTGTTTGTAGCTTTTGACGGTGTGGCGCACGAGGTTAACCATCATCTCCTCGTGCGTAGGCCCCAGGACGAAATCGTTCTCTTTGCGATCCTTGAAGCGCAGCAGCTCTTTGCCGTACTTCTCGTACCGTCCACTCTCTTCCCACAGCGATGCGGGGGTCACAAACGCCAGATCGACCTCCTGACATCCGGCCGCATCGAGCTCCTCTTTTGCGATGGCGCGCACCTTATCAAGCACCCGCTTTCCCAGCGGCAAAAAGTTGTACAATCCGCTGCCGCCAACGCTCTGGATAAACCCGCCGCGGACAAGGTAGATGTGGCTGGGCAGTGTCGCGTCGTTGGGGGTCTCTTTGGTCGTGGGGATCAGCATGCGGGAAAAACGCATCCTCAGGCTCCTTTGTCATCAAGATGATGGTGGTGGTGTTGGGCGCGTTCGTCGGCCACTTTTTTGTACTTTTTGGGATCGACATCGTCAGTCGAGATCTCAAAGATCTGCTTGAGCGCATCGATGACGGCTGCACCCTCGGCGGTTTTGGATATCGCGCGCAGGTTGCGTGTGGGCTGATGCAAAAACTTGTCAAACACCTGGGTAATGACGCGCTTCATCCCCTCTTCGTGGCCGGCCGGTACGTACCGTTTGCGTATCTGGCGTGCGATCTCTTCGTCGATGACCGCATCGATCTGCAGGCGCAGACGCTTGATCACCGGCTCGACAGCCAGCGCCTGCAACCAGCGAAAAAAGTCGTCGCGGTAGTGCTGGACGATCTCGGTTGCCTGCAGAGCCTGTTCTTGGCGCAGCGCGTGGTTGGTCTGTGAGATCGCCTGCAGATCGTCGATGCGGTAGAGGGTAACATTCGCATGGTCGATCGTATCGATATCCCGTGGAATCGCCATATCAAACCAGAGTCGCTTGAGCTCAACGTCGGTGATCATGTCGGCAGTGATGATCGGTTCGGGCGAAGCGGTAGCGGTAAAGAGGAGTCGGTAGCGGTTGATCACGGTACGCAGACGGTCAAAATCGCTCACCCGAACGTTTTCACCCAGCTCACGTGCAAGCGTCTCGGCATGCTCACGGTTGCGTGAGATCAGCAGTACATCGGCACCGCCGCGCAACAGATGGCGTGCCGCGAGTCGCCCCATCTCTCCGGTGCCGATGACGACACCGGTCATGCCCGAAATCGACCCGCCCATCGCATCGACCGCCTGCGCGACAGCAACCGAAGCGATCGAGATAGGGTTTTGGGAAATCTGCGTGGCGTTGCGCACCTCTGCGGCACACTTGACCGCATAACTGATGACGCGATTGAGCTCGCGTCCTGCTGTCCCGTTGGCGTGAGAGAGACGGAAGGCCTCCTTGACCTGACCGGTGATCTGTGCCTCACCGACCACCATCGAATCGAGCGAACTGACAACCGAGAAGATGTGCTCGATCGCCTTGGCATCCTCCAGACGCAGCGCTGTAGCGTTGAGCTCATCAAAGCTGGCATCGGTCAGTTTGCTCAGCAGACCTATCGCTGCATGGTAGGTCGCAAAATTATCGCGGGTAGCCGCGACAATCTCAACACGGTTGCAGGTGTTGATCACAAACGCCTCGAGCACCATCTCCAGCCCTACGAAGAGATCCAAAAAACGGCGCTGCGTGGCTTCGTCTTTGAACGCGACGCGCTCGCGCGTCTCCAGCGAGCAGTATTTGTAGTTGAAGCTCACCACCAGATAGTTCATCAAAAACTCCTCTCGATCATCGCCCGTGCGATCTGCTCAAGGGACGATTCGCCTGCATCGCGCATCAGTACGATCGCCTCATCGATGAGCGCACGCGCCTGATCGGCGCACTGCTGCACGATCCCGTGACGCGCCATCCGCTCCTGGATCCACTCTGCCTCACCCGAACGCAGAGGCCGACCATGCATGCCCACCAGCACCGTACGCTCTTCGGGCTCCAGAGCATGATAGAGGTCGATATAGGGCAGTGTCGTTTTGCCCTCGGCAAAATCGTGCAACGACGGCTTGCCCAGTGTGGCGGCATCCTGCGTGATATCAAGCAGATCGTCGATCATCTGAAACGCGATGCCAAGGTTGCGACCATAGGTACGATAGAGTGCGGGCGTTTTACCCGCAAGCAGCGCAGCCGATTCGGCCGCTGCCTGGATCAATGCGGCGGTTTTGAGATCGATCATCTCGATGTAGGCTTCGCGATCGGGATTGAAGCGTTGCGCCAGCAGGATGTCGCGCCGCTCACCGAGGCTCAGCCGCACCACCGCTTCGGAAACCACTCTGGCAACGGCACGATCGATCTCTACCAGCTCATAAAAGGCTTTTGAGTAGAGCACATCGCCAAACATGATGGCGGTCTTGTCATCAAACGCCGCATTGATCGACGGACGCCCGCGACGTACATCGGCCTCATCCAAAACATCGTCGTGCAACAGACTCGCCGCGTGGATCATCTCGACCACTGCGGCCAGCTTGCGCGTCTGCAGGCGGCTGCCGGCAATCTCGAGGATCAATCGCGCACGCAGACGCTTGCCAGAGGGCAGCCGCCTCAACAGCATCTGTGCATCGGCATCGTCCAGATCGGCGATGAATCGTTCGATGATCCTCTCGACCGCTTCAAGCACTCTGTTTCCTTATTCTTGATTCGAGACGATCGCACCCACCGTCTCGATAAAGAGAGAATTTTTGTAGTTTTCAAACGCCTGCGTTTTGGCAAACGGGGCGCTCTTGATCTCGCGCTCAAACTCCGCTTCGAGTCCTCGCTCTTCGAGCATCATCTCCGCGACCGCCAGACGATCGACGAGTTGCTCAAGCGCATGATCGACCAGATCCTTGTTGGCGTGATGGATAATGGAAAAAAAGTTCTCTTTAGGGCTGGTGACCATGAAGTCATCGTCATCAAAAATGTTCATCAAAGCTTCCTTGTGGGCATCTCTAAAATCAGAAGCGATTATACTCTAAAGTCGCTTTTGGGCACCCCAAATCCCGAAATCGAATGCTTCGAATCTGCGCCGTGCTCGTATTCAAAGGCTTACGTCAAATGTGGGTCACACCCGCGGGTGCGGCGATGATTGCACACGAAGCCCCCGGATGCAATGATGGGGCAGAGTCGTGCATTTCTGTTTCGAGATGGGGTAAAGCTGATTTGAAGGTCTGCCTTACACAGACAAAAGCTTTCGTCGGTTTGGGTGCGATCTATTTGTGGAGATGCCCTTATGTCTTCGCGCCCAGTTTGCCCTCTGCGTAGAGTTGGCGGAGGCGCTTTTTGTCGATCTTTCCGACGCTGGTTTTGGCGATCGCATCGACCAGTGCGATGCGGATGAGCATCCCCTCACGAGCCAGGACGCCCTCTTTGATCGATCGCTTTATGAAGCCGATCAACTCCTTTTCGGTTGCCGAAATGTCGGGCTTGAGCACCACAAGACCCAGCGGGATCTCGCCCCATCTTGGATGCGGTATCCCTATGACGGCCACTTCGCTGACAGCGGGATGTTTGCTGAGGATATCTTCGAGTCGCAGCGAACTGACCCACTCGCCACTGACTTTGATGATATCTTTGACCCGATCGGTAATCCGGACAAACCCTTGCGTATCGATGGTAGCCACATCGCCTGTATGCAGATAACCGCCCCGGTAGAGCTCCTCGGTAGCGGATGGATTTTTGGTGTATTCCGGGGTGAGCCACGGGGTCTTGACCACGATCTCGCCGGTATGGACACCATCGTGCGGTTGCGGATGCATATCCTCATCCACGATCTCCAGCTCCACCAGACCGATCGGCCGACCCGTCCGGGTTCGGATCTCAACCTGCGCATCGCGATCAAGCTGCAGCATCTCCTCGTCCAGCTGTGTCACGGTCAAAATGGGACAGGTTTCGCTCATGCCATATCCGGCAAAGATATCGATCCCGCGATCAAGGGCAGCCCGGCAAAGCCCCTTGGGCAGTGCAGACCCACCGATGATCGCCTTCCAGCCTGAGAGATCCACTTGCTGGCTCTGAGGATGCGTCAGCATCATGTGCAGGATGGTCGGGACGCAGTGCGAGAGGGTAACGTGCTCCCTGTCGATGAGTTCGAGAAGCTTTTCGGGAATATAGGGGCCGGGATAGACCTGCTTGACCCCCAGCATGGTCGCCACATAGGGAAACCCCCATGCGTGCACATGAAACATCGGCGTAATCGGCATGTAGACATCTTCGCGATGAAAACGCCCCTGAACGGCAGATGAGGCAAAGGTTGCGATGGTCGTGAGCGTGTGCAGCACAAGCTGCCGATGGGAAAACCATACCCCCTTGGGATCGCCGGTGGTTCCGGTGGTATAGAAGGTGGTCGCCCGGGTATTCTCATCCAGATCAGGAAAATCAAACGTCGCCGACGCTTCGGCCAACATCTGCTCATAGGCGCACGCATCGGCGTCATCATCGAGTATGACGAGCGCCTTGACGGTCTCAAAGTGCGGCTGGATCGACTCGATCAACGGCACAAAATCTTTGTGCACCAGGATCAGATCATCTTCGGCGTGGTTGATGGTGTAGAGCATCTGTTCGGGCGAAAGACGCACATTGACTGTGTGCAAAACGGCCCCGATCATCGGAATCGCAAAATAGCACTCAAGGTATCGATGCGAATCGTAATCGACCACAGCCACCACATCACCCTGCCCGATCCCCCTCTGCGTCAGTGCGTTGGCCAGCTGCTTGACGCGCGCACGAAACTCCCGATATCGCACACGTCTCTTGTCGGCATAGACAATCTCTTGATCGGGATGATAAGCGATGGGGTGCAGAAGAAGATTTTTAATCAGCAGGGGATACTCCATGGAAATGCTCCTTTAGAGATGCTCGTTAGCATGTCAAGTTGTGCACCCCATTTTATCACAAGTTTCTAAAGGGCATCCCTCCAAAGAGGTCGCACCCAAACAAACGAAAACTTTGGATTGGGCAAGGCAGACCTTTGTCGGGCTGCCCGCAGTCAAGCCAAAAAGGTCTAACGCAGTCCAGGCAAAAGATCTCGATGCAAGGGGCGGCAAAGCCCATTGGGGTATGAGCTGTTTTTAGAGATGCCCTGTGATCTCGCCGCCACCTAAGAGTCTCTCGCCGTCGTAAAAGACCGCAAACTGTCCGCGAGCCAGTCCGAAGACCGGCTCGGCCAGTTGCACGAACCCGCGATCGCCCTGCACCGTGACGTGTGCGGGGATCGCGCGGGTGCGATAGCGGACTTTGAGCGTGCACTCGAATGCGCTTAGATCGTCAAAAAGATTGACCTTCTCCAGGCCGAATTCGCGTTCGCTCAGCTCGTCGCGTTTGCCAACGGTAATGCGGTTGTGCTGCGGATCGAGCGCAAGGACATAGTGAGGCTCGTGTGCGCCGTCGACGGTAAAACCGCGCCGCTTGCCGATGGTGTAGTGAGCAAAGCCTTTGTGGCGACCG
Source organism: uncultured Nitratifractor sp. (assembly GCA_964634965.1). Taxonomy (GTDB): domain Bacteria; phylum Campylobacterota; class Campylobacteria; order Campylobacterales; family Sulfurovaceae; genus S017-3. Next base: position 5,876 of record CAZWMZ010000062.1, read on the forward strand.
ATGACGTTGCCTTCGCGATCGACCACCTCTCCTTCACGATCGACCTCCATATGGCGGCGCAACACTTCGGTGTAGTCGTCGTTTTCGACAAAACAGATCTCGCTGGACTCTTTCTGTTCGGCGATGGTGCGCAGCGGCTCGATCTCTGCTGCCAGAGCTTTGACGTCGCTTTTGAGCATCTCACCCAGTGGAAAGATCAGGCGCGGCACGACTGCTGGATCGATCTCGGCAAGGAAGTAGCTCTGATCTTTGGTTGTATCTTTGGCTGTATAGATGTAGCGTCCGTCGCTGCGCAGATAGTGACCCGTCGCGACATGCTCAATCCCCAGCGCATCGGCGAAATCAACCATCGCGCCAAATTTGATCTGACGGTTGCAGATCACACAGGGGTTGGGGGTAAGCCCCTGGGCGTAGCTGGCGACGAAATAGTCTACGACCTCCTGGTCGAACTGCTCACTGATATCGTGAAAGTGAACCTCGATCCCCAGATACGCTCCGACTCGGCGTGCCTTGGCGAAGTGCTCGGCGTGGTAGGCTTCGTTGTCGTGCAGTTTCATATAGAGACCGGTCACATCGTAACCCTGGCGCTGCAACAGCAACGCTGCCACAGTCGAATCGACACCACCACTCAGGCCAATAAGGACTGTTCTACCCATGCCAATCTCCCGGACAGCAGAGAGAGGGCTTAGCTTGACGCATCGTCCGCATGCCGCTCCTCCACAAAACGTGCCAGCAATATCTCTTTGTCAGCAGGATAGAGATCCTCGGGTATCTTCTGCCCAGTGCTGATGTAAGAGACAGGCAAGCGTGATTCAAGCAAAAATCCTATGCCATCGCCAATGGTGCTGGTCTCATCCAGCTTGGTCAGCACGACATGATCGATGGGTCGAAATGCACAACGATCGCGTGCCGACATCGCATCGGCATACTTGAGTGTAGCCGCCAACACCAAAGCACACTCAATGCGTACATCCGAAAGATGCGTGAGCATGGAAGCATAGTGAGGAAGCGGCCCACTGGCATAAGGTGAGATACCGGCCGTATCGATCAATACAACCTCCCGATCTTCAACTTGGGGCCACAGCTCCTCCAGGGCTTCAGGCGACGCAACATGCAGATGCTCGAACCCGATCGTGCGCGCATAGTGCTCCATCTGTGCATCGGCACCCGCTCGCGACGCATCAAGGTTGAGGACGATCACCGATCGTGGAGTGTGCGGATCGTGGATATAGCGTGCTGCCAGCTTCGCTACGGTGGTGGTTTTGCCGACACCGGTAGGACCGATGAGCATCAGACGACGCTTGCCTTCGGGTTCGGGTAAGATACGCAACGTCTCATCCATCTCTTCTAGGATGTACGAAACCAGCAGGCTACGCTCCTGCGCTACATCTTCGCTCCTGATGGGATCCAGTACGGCATCGAGCCACGCCGGAGGCAAACCTCGGCGCATCATCATCTCTCGAACAGCGCGAAGCGCAAAGGGCTCCTGCTCGGTTGGATGCGGCGCTGGATCGACCACCTTGCGCAAGCGTTCCATCTGATCGCGCAACTGCTGAATCTCTTGTACCAGCATCTCCTCTTCGTCAATTCCGAGGCTGGAGAGATAGGCCTCTTGAGGAACCGAAACGACGATATGCGCCTGCACATGTCCTTGCTCATCCTGCACTTGCGCCGCCCGCACCAGTGTCAGATCATGAATGGTGCCATATTTTTGGCGTGCCAGCTCAAATGCCTCTCGTGGCGTAGGAGCGACAAATTCTTCTTCGATCAACTCAGCCATGTTCCTCCTTCGAGATGTGTCAGCGGCCACACCACCGACCGACGCGTACACCAAAACGGATGCGGTACCTGCAGCCGTGCAGAGCGGATCGTGCGCGCATCGTAAAAGATCAGATCCAGATCGAGCGTACGCGGCGCATTGGCAAACGATCGCACCCGTCCAAAACGCTTTTCGGTATAGAGCAGATAGCGCAACAGTGCATGCGGATCAAGCGCACTGCGCACGTGGATCAGTGCATTGTAGAAATCGGGCTGATCGACATACCCAAACGGCGGATTGCGCAAAATCGGACTCGTCTGCACGATCCGCAACTGCCGCGTCCTCTGCCAATACCCAAACAACCGCTCCAGTCGCCCAACCGTATCCCCCAGATTCCCGCCAACACCGATCAGGGCATCATACCCATACGATCCAGACCTCGCACGATACGGATAGTGACGCGTCTTAATCCACACATACGCCCCAGACCCAGCACCCATCACACCTCCTTTAGCCCGTGCACCACAACATCAAAGAGCAAAACACCCCCCACCACTACTTCCAAAATTTTTAATTTCTAACTCAGCCCCAGCACCCTCGCGCGCCCCTGCTCCATCACCACCACATCTTCGATCCGTATGCCGAATCTGTCCGGGATATAGATGCCCGGCTCAACGGTAAAGACCATACCGTCCTCGATGCGGGTACGGCTGCGTGAGGCGATCACAGGCAGTTCGTGAATATCGAGCCCCACGCCGTGGCCGGTAGAGTGGACGAAATATTTTCCAAAACCGGCTTTGTCGATGATGTTTCGAGCAATCGCATCGATCTGGTTGGCACGCATGCCGCTTCGAGCTTTGGCGATGGCCTTGTCGTGGGCTTTGCGCACCGTATCGTAGGCTTTTTGGGTCTGTTTGTCTTTGAAGCGTTGATGCGTATCGAATGCAAAACCTTTTTTGACCCGCACCGTGCGGGTACGATCGGAACAGTAACGTCGATATTTGATCCCCGCATCAAACAGCAGCAGATCGCCGGGGCGCAACACCGTATCGGGATCGGGATGGGCGTGGGGTTTGGCCGCATTGGCGCCGATGGCGACAATGGGTTCAAAACTCAGCGCTCGCCCCTCGTCACCGCCTAACACCTCCTGCGCCATGCGAAACAGCTGCGTCTCATTCGCACCCAACCCCTCGGCATCGATACGCGCCGCAAACGCATCAAACGCCTCAGCGCCGATACGGGCGGCCTCATCGAGGCACTCAATCGCCTCGTGGGATTTGATGATGCGCAGTTTTTGAGACATGTTTGGCTTGGATTTCCAGCGCACTTTTGTTTTGGTGCGAAGCCGCTCGAAGGTATAGACATCCCACTCTTTGGGATCATATGCGATCTTTGTAACCGTACTTTTACGGATACGTTTGGCCGCTTCTTTGGCCAGATCGCGTGCGACGATCAGCTCAGCATCGCGCAGATGCTCCTGCGCATCGATCGCGTAGCGACCGTCGGTGATAAAGAACGCGTCTGATCCCAGCGCCAGATAGATCGCATGATCGCAGCTGTACCCACACGCATGATACAGTGCGCTCTCATCGCGGTGGATACGGTTCACACTCAGCCCTGGGCTTGCTGCGCGGCTGCGGCGCGTTCGTTGAGGATCTGTGTCATCCCGATGAGTGCCAGATGGTACCCAAACGGCCCCATGCCGGTGATGACACTGATGGCCACTTCACCGGTGCGGGTGTGGCGGCGAAACTCTTCGCGGGCATGGATGTTGGTCAGGTGCACCTCAACGGTGGGCAGATCGGCCGCAGCGATCGCATCGCGAATGGCGATCGAGCTGTGGCTGTAAGCGGCCGGATTGATGATGATCCCGTCCGCATCGCCGATGCACTCCTGGATCCGATCGACAATCTCTCCTTCGAGGTTGCTTTGAAAAAATTCGATCTCGATCTTGTTCTCGTCGGCAAAAATCTTCATCTGTTCATGAATCTGCTCCATGGTCATGGGGCCATAGATGTGCTGCTCGCGTTTGCCGAGCATGTTGATGTTGGGGCCTTGGATTACGACGATTTTCATTTAGGATTCCTTGCGATAAATTTGGCTACCATTTTACTTGATTGGTCGTTAAGTAGTGTTGAAAAAACCTTAACACGCATTTATAATCTCAATTAGAATATTGTGGTCGGTAAACCCACATGGTGACCACCCCTGATAAAAGCATCGAACTTTTCATCAAGGATACAAGTAGGGAAATCCA